>JAGWUK010000127.1 GCA_028868455.1 Burkholderiales bacterium
AAGGATACGGCACAAAAAAAAGCACGGATGAAAACCTTTTTCTTGCATGAGCTCAGCGCAGTCGGCCTCTGTGTGCTGAGCATATTGATGCCGTTTTCCAGTGCCACTGCGGTGACGATCACTGTGGCCTACAATGAGCGCCCGCCGTATCTGGTGAGCAATCCGGATGGTACTGTCAGTGGCTTAACGGCAACGCCGGTTGCAAATGCTTTCCATCAGGCAGAGATCCCCTTTGTCTGGGAAAAAAATCCGACCAACCGGCAATTGCAAATTCTCAAGGAATCCGGCGGCATGTATTGTGCCGTCGGTTGGTTTAAAAATCCGGCGCACGAAAAATTTGCCAAGTTCACCAAAGCGGTTTACCGCGACAAACCCTCCATCGTCATCGTCAATCTGAATTTCAGCGCACCGCCGGATACCAGTCTGGCCGAAATTTTGACGCGCCCCGATGTGCACGTATTAGTGAAAGACCAATATTCTTACGATCCCTATGTCGACGGTTTGTTTGCACGTCTGAAGCCGGCGCTGGTGCAGACGACGGCTGAAAACATCAACATGATAAGAATGATCAAGGTAGGTTCGCAGATTTCATGCTGGTGTCGGAGGAGGAAGCCAGTTATTTCGTTGAGCAAGCGGGTTTCAGCGTGAAGGATTTTCAATTGCTGAAATTTAAAGACATGCCCGCTGGCGAAAAGCGCTATCTGATGTGCAGCAAGGATGTACCGGACGAACTGATCAATCAATTAAACAAGGCGATCAATTTTGAATGACAGGAAAGTATCTCTCACCCAAAAAATCGGCTGACTGCACAGAAGTTATCTGCGCATTTGAATATACCCCACGGCAGTATCTCATTTGCGCGGTATAAAACAACATGACATGAACACGTCATAAAATCTGTATAGGCTTGCCTGCGATCGATGGAATCCGGGGAGCGATATGGAAACGACAGCGATAAAACTCAATTCTGTGAACGCAGACTTGAACCGAATTTTTGCCAAAACCAGCAAGGGTCGGGAGGAAGTCTCGCAGCGCAGCGCTGGTCTGAGTGCCAAGCAACGCAGCATCCTGATCATGCTTGATGGCAGCAAAAAACTGTCTGCGCTGACCACGCCGGTACCGCACAATGAATTGGCCGAAATTGTCGACTTTCTGCGTCAGCAAGAATTAATCGAAACTGCATCCGCTGCGATCGCTGAACGGCCATCCAATACCGCAGCATTGACCCATAGCACCATCCCTGCCAACACGCCGGCAGTGCCTGCGACGGATCGCGTGTTGCCGGCAACAACAGGCAACCACGCTGCACACAAAGACCTGGTGCGCGAAACCTGGATTACCGACGATGCCAGCATACGCAAGCTGAAAGATTTCATGACCGTCACCGCCCAGACCTATCTGGGCTTGCTGGCGGCCGATGTTATCCGTCGTATTGAACTGGCCAAAGATGCCAGACAATTAATGGGTGTCCTCGGCCATTGGCACATGGCCTTGCGCGACTCCAAACAAGGTCATCGTTTCGCCAGCGTCTACATGGAGCAAATCAGCGCTGCCCTGCATGGCAAAGAAGCCACTTTACCGGGTATTTAGTTTTTGCCCTTGGCAAGCTTGCACGTTAGCGCGAACCCAACCGTTGCCGTTCATCGGATTCGCGCACATTCTACGCCGGAATAATTAGCAATACTCCCTACCAGTACATAGCAATTTGGCGCCATTTCGCAATGAATACGTGCGCTTTAAAAAATACTCCCCATGTTTATGTATTTTTCAAGAGAACTGAGCAGTTTCCCTTGAAAGCACTTGCTGACGCTGTCAAAAGACTGTGCCAAACTATCGTCATGACACTCACAGAATTAAAATATATCGTTGCCGTCGCCCGGCAAAAGCATTTTGGCCACGCTGCCGAGGCCTGTTTTGTTGCGCAACCAACCCTCTCTGTTGCAATAAAAAAACTCGAAGAAGAGCTCGGCGTCACCATTTTTGAACGTGGCGGAACAGAAGTTTCCACTACGCCCTTAGGTGCGCAAATCGTGGCGCAGGCAGAACGTGTGCTGGAACAAACCGCCGCCATCAAAGAAATTGCCAAACAAAATAAAGATCCGCTGGCTGGACCTTTCCGGCTTGGCGTGATTTACACCATCGGCCCGTACCTGCTGCCGACACTGGTCAAGACCATGATTCAACGCGTGCCACAGATGCCGCTGGTATTGCAAGAGAATTTCACGGTCAAACTGATGGAATTACTGCGCCAGGGCGAGCTTGATGCGGCCATCATGGCCCTGCCTCTGCCGGATCAGGGCATGATGACGCAAGCTCTGTATGATGAGCCTTTTGTCGTTGCCATGCCGCGCGATCATGCCTGGGCGGAGCGTGCTGAAGTCTCGGCTGAAGAATTGAAATCCGAAACCATGCTCTTGCTCGGCAACGGTCACTGTTTCCGCGATCAGGTGCTGGAAGTCTGTCCGGAAATGGCGCGCTTTTCTACCGCGGGCGATGGTATCGCCCGCACGTTTGAAGGCTCGTCGCTGGAAACGATACGCCACATGGTGGCCTCCGGCATCGGTATCACCGTGCTGCCAATGGCGTCCGTACCCGATCTGCAAAGCAAAGACGGCATGTTGCGCTACCTGCCGTTCACCGCGCCGGCACCGGACAGACGTGTGGTAATCGCCTGGCGTAAAAGCTTTACCCGCCAGGCCGCCATCGAAGCTATTCGTCAGGCCGTACTGGCCTGCGATTTGCCAGGCGTGACCATGCTCAACGAACCTGCCACAGCACAATAATCCTCATCAAAGGCGACGCGCTACCCGACCTGCGTCGCCGACTTCATTTCTTTACCATGTTGATCGACACCCTGACCACCGAAAGACTGCAACTGCGGATTCTGATGCCAGAACACGCAGAACGCCTGCAACGCTATCTGCTCAGCAACCGGGCGCATCTGGCACCTTGGGAACCGGCGCGCGACGCCGATTATTTTTCTCTGGAAAAATGCCAGGAACGCCTGTTCCAGAACTTCCGCCAGATGGAAGCCGGTATCGGCATGTATTTCGCCGTGTGCCAGCAAGACGAAGTGATCGGCGTCTGCAACTTCAGCAATATCGTGCGCGGCGCTTTTCAGGCCTGCCACCTCGGCTATGCCATCGCGCAAGATCATGAGGGTCAGGGCTATATGTATGAAGCCGTGCAGGCTGGCATACAACATATGTTTGCGCATCAGGGACTGCACCGCATCATGGCCAATCATCTGCCCGACAACCTGCGCAGTGCTGCCTTGTTGCGACGTCTGGGTTTCGAGCGTGAAGGTTATGCGCGCTCCTACCTGAAGATCAACGGCATCTGGCACGATCATGTACTCACCTCGCTCATCAATCCAGAACGCTGAACACGAGCATCAGCGCGGCATTTCGGCTTTGCAGCGGCGCTTGCGCATGTAAAAACGCTATGACAGAATAGATACAGATATACTCCAAGCTTTTCTGAAACCTGACGCAGTTCTGCTTGTCAAAACGCGCATTTGCCCGGAAAGCCTACATCGCCATGTCCTTGTTTCGCGTGCTGGTATTGCTTGCCAGCCTGACTGCATTGTTCAACATTTCTCCATCCTTAGCGCAGACAACGCCGCCCGCCCCGATCACTGCCACGCCCCCTGCGACATCGGTAGCAGCAACGCGACCAAAAGTCGCACTGGTCTTGTCCGGCGGTGGCGCGCGCGGCTTTGCACATATCGGCGTGTTACGCACATTGGAAAAAATGCATGTCCCGATTGATATCGTCGTCGGCACGAGCATGGGGGCGGTTGTCGGCGGCGCGTATGCCGCTGGCCGCAGTGCCGACGAGCTGGAGCAGATCGTCAAAGAGACCAACTGGGACAGCGTACTGGCCGATCGTCCGGCGCGCTACGATCTGGATTACCGCAGAAAAGAAGAAGATGTCATTCTGCCGTCGCGTATCGAATTCGCGATCACCAAATCTGGCGTCTATCTGCCACCTGCCGCTGCCGGTAACGCCGCACTGGAGCACGCTCTGGCCCGGCTGCTGCCGGAAGGCATGCGCGATCAGCCGGTCGATCAATTGGCGCTGCCGTTTCGCTCGGTGGCCTCGGATCTGGTCGACGGTGATCTGGTGGAACTCAACGACACGCCTTTGCTGCTCAGCATGCGCGCTTCGCTTGCGGTTCCCGGCGTTTTTGCGCCGGTACGTGTCAAACACAGACTCGTCGTCGACGGAGGCCTGGTCGCCAATTTGCCAGTAGAACTGGCGCGATCCATGGGGGCAGACGTGATTATTGCAGTCAACGTCGGCACACCATTAGCCAAGGAAAATGAGCTCAACAGCGCGATCGATGTCAGCAAGCAAATGCTGCAAATCCTGACCGAGCAAAATGTGCAGAGATCCATCAGGCAGCTCGGCAAAAACGACGTGCTGATCGCACCGGAATTAGATGGCATCAGCTTTCTGGATTTCGCGCAATATGACCGGGCAGTGAAGTCCGGTGAAGAGGCCACCCAAAAATTGGAAAAACGCCTGCGCAGTCTCCGTGTTGCTGATGCGGACTATGCCGCGTACCAGTTCCGCCGCACCATAGGCACCCTGGCCGCCGCCAATCCTGCCACCAGCCTGCCGCTGGCAAAGATCGAAGTACAAGGCAGCAAGCATATTAATCCCAAGGCGCTCATCGCCCAGACTGGTTTGCAAACCGGCCAGGTGGCCAGCGAAGAACAAATCCGCCAGGCAACCGCACGCCTGTACGGACGCGGCGATCTCGACAATGTAGAAACCATTATCACGGATACCGACAGCGGCGAACGCAATGTCCTGATCAAACCGACGGAATCCAATTCCAGTCGCAATCGTCTGCGTGTCGGCCTGGAGCTGGCCAGCGATTTTGCTGATGATAATCGCTTCTCTCTGACCATGATGCATGTTGCCTCCTCGCTCAATAGCTACGGCGCAGAATTGCGCACGGTCGCACGCATCGGCAGCCAGCGCGCGCTCGGCTTCCAGCTATGGCAACCACTGGGGACGGCGTCGCCGTGGTATTTCAGCCCCTCTCTGGCCTACAATTCCGGTAGCATCGATTTGTTTAGCAATGGCCGGAAAACCCTGCGCGTCGGCGCACGCGGCACGAGCGGCAATCTGATGCTGGGCCGTCAGTTGAGCAACTGGGGTAGCATTGAAGCCGGTGTCACACGTAGCTACGGTCAAATTACGACGTTGTTGCCAGCCGATCCAAATAACGCCGAATATCGCTTTTACGATTCAACGCAGTTTGTCCGTTTTGGCATAGATACACTGGATTCGGTCGCGTTCCCGACGCGCGGTTCGCTCGTCGGCGCAATCTGGGAGCATTCCCCAAGCAAAACATCGGGCGAGCCATCGCAGGCACAGTCAACCTTGCAGGCGCTGAGCGCATTTCAGTACGGTGACTGGGCAGGGCATGTGAACTTGGAATGGGCACGTTCACAACGCGGCGACGCACCGAATGCACTGGGCGGATTTTTACGCCTTTCCGGCACACCGCAAAATTCGCTGAATGGGAATGCCACCGTGCTGGGACGCATCGTCGTTGCACGCAAAATCGGGGCATTACCGAGCACCGTGGGCGGTGCCATACGATTAGGATTTTCCGCCGAACTCGGCGGTGCCTATGGTCGCGATACGCCGTTTAGTTTTGGCGACCTGAAACAAGCTGCCAGTGCCCATCTGTCGATTGATACCCGCTTCGGCCCACTGTTTTTTGGTGTCGGGGCGACACGCGCAGGCGGCTCCTCGCTTTATCTTTTCCTCGGTCCGACCTGGTGAACGACACCCGGTTTTTCCACGGGCACGACGGGACGACGTAAAGCAGTGAAAGCCGAAAACTCCCAGGAACGGAAACCTACCAGCAAGGTAAATCCGTCGCGCTCTTCCGGTCTGAGGCGACGGTCATCCTGATGCATGCGCGCCAGTTCTGCCACCAGTTGCTGAATTTTTTGCACGACTTCCTGTGCGCTGCGCGTTGAGACCCTGGCAGGCACGCACATCAGGGTTTCGCCTATCCCATCGAAACTGCCGGACAAATAATCGCTGGCGACATAGTCGCGAAAATATTGCTGAACCGGTCCATCGGGGCGCCAGTGAAATGCCGGTGAAACATTCAGGCGATAGCGGTTATGTGGTCGCAACTCAATCAATTCCAGCTTATCGAGCGCCAGCATTTGCAACAGGCATTCAGCCTCGTTCATGGAATAGGTTTCGACGATCTGTTCCAGCGTCCAGTTACCGAGGCAGCAAATTGCCACCAGCAACAATTTAGGGTCCGCCATCAACGAGCGCTCCTGCTCCAGACTCAGCGTATCGGAATGCGGCGCCACATCGGCAGCCTGCCGCAAGACATCTTCCATCGCGATGCCAGCGACTTTGCAAATCTGCGCCAGGCGCGACAGGCTCATATCTTTTTGGCCGAACATGCGTTTCATGCTCGACTCACTCATGCCTATCCGTTCGGCCAGGACTTTGTAGGTAACACCCGCTGCGCGTAATTCGGCACGTAACACTTGCAACAACAATTCCGGAGAACTCATCGCGACTCCTGTTGAAAAGATAAAACTGCAAAAGGTACCGCATATTAATACCAAAAAGCCTAATTATGTAAGCTTCGAACAATTAACTGGTACGCATTGCAAAACATTGCAACACTGCGTCCCGAGGTCACCCGTGATACGCCAAGCGCCGGGCAGACCGTTTCGAATCTTATTCAACGCAACCGAACGAGGCACAAATGTTCAAATCCACATCCCTCTTGCTGGCAGGCATCGCCAGCTTATTTGTAGCAAACGCCGCCACTGCTGCCGATACCGCCAACGCGATGGCGCCGCAAACGTATATGGGTCTCAATCTGGCAGTTCAGTCCAAATACGACCTGAGTTGTGCGTCGACCAGTCCTTGTGATCGCAAGGCAAATTCAAGCGGAAAAATTTTCGGCGGCTATATGATGGCGCCGAGCCTGTTTGAAGGAGTCAATGTTTCGCAAGGCGTGGAACTGATGTACTACAAAGTCGGTAATGCCAAAGCGCTGTTCGACTCCTCCAATGGCATGCAGGCAGGCACGGGCAATACCAAAGGTGTCGCCGCATCCTACGTTCTGCAAGCGAACTTTAACGATTTTTCCATTAACGGACGCGCCGGTGTTTCGTACGCACAGAGTAAGGTCAATTACCTGTCGGGTGGCTCCAGCAGCGACAAATCCTTTTTCGTGCCTGTTGTTGGTCTTGGCATGCGCTACGCGATCACTCCTAACGTGACGTTGAATGCTGACTACGATCGTCTGCCAGACCGTTTCAATGACAAGGAAAAAGGGTCCGTCAATATGTTCTCCTTGGGTGTGGGCTACAAATTCTGATAGTCGCCATTCCCTTTTGAAGCGGGCGGATCTGCCGGTCTCCCATTATCGGTCCGCCCCGCTTCTTTTTTTGCAATTCATAAACTCATAGGACTGACGTACGCTTGTTCCAGCAAGATATGGCAACGAAGGTTATGCACGTCATACGATGTGCAGCCATAAGTCCCCTGGAACAGATGTGTGTCTGTCCTAGCTTACGCAAAACTGTTTTGCCGCTGTTTCGTTCCTGATTGAGCCAGCTTACTGCGCCAGTCGGCTCCGGCTACCAGCCAATGCGTATGTCGTAAGAAGGTAAAAAAAATGCACGCGCTGACCAGATATTTCGT
>JAGWUK010000128.1 GCA_028868455.1 Burkholderiales bacterium
GCATATCGCCGCCCAGACGGTCAGCAGCAGCAGTCCAATTGCTGTAGGCTGCGGTCACTTTGGCATGGTTAATAAACGCGCCGTAGAAATCAGCGGGAACCCACACAACAGGCGGAGCGGTAGAAACATCGTCGCCCAAGTTGTCGAAAATGGCGTTCTTGACCAAAGCGCACTTGCTCAGAATGTCGGTGGTGCTGGTACCCAAGGCGAAATCAACCTGCGTTTGAGTAAAGCCAAGTGTGGTGTTGATGTCAAGAATGGTCGAGCCATCTTTGTCCACCACAACGCCGGTCAACGCCTTGGCTTTGCGGAACTCTTGGGTTACTTCGTGGCGTTTGCGCATTTCTTGCAAGCGGCGGGCCACCTCGGTATTGATGCTTTCAACCATGCCGGTCGAACCAAAAGCGCGACGCCCGTACAGGTCAGCAACAGCAACGCGAACATCATGCACCACCTGCGGTACGATAACCGACACAGCAGAGCGGCCAGCGACGTTAGCAACAGAACCAGCAGCGCCCCATGGGTTGGTAGGCAACACGCCAAGGGTTGGGGTGCGGGTCTCAATCACTGCGGTGTTGCCCACAATGCCACGGTCAGGAAACAGGCCGGACGCATTGAGCAAACCAAACTGAACCGGCATGGCGTTAATTGCGCGGGTCAGCTCGGCAATGTTAAACAAATCGGTGTTAATCATATGCTTGGCCTCCTTTAGACCGAAGTACGGGCCAAGATGCCCAAAGCTTTAAGTGCTGCATAAGCGGTGTCTTTATGGTTCTGCGTGGTAACAGCAGCGCCCCAAGCCAAGCCGTCTTTGCCCACAATGCCATGACGGGCAAGCACTTGGATAGGCTTATCTGCTGCGGTTGCATCAACGGTTTCTAGCGCAACGCATGCCGCGTTTTGACTGCCATCAGACGCGCCGGGAGCGTAGGCCACAACCTTGCCCGATGCGGTGATGATGCCCAGAACGGTGCCGATTGCGACACTGTTGCCGCTTTTCAGGGTAAGCGTATCGCGCGAGAACGCCAATTCTTCTTCGTACAAAACAACGCTGGTCAATTCTTTAGCCATCGTGGTCATTATTTACCGCCTTTCAGTTGCTCAACTGCGGCCATCAAACCGCTTTTTTCTGCTGGTGCGGCCTGAATATCGGCGCGCTTGAATTCATGCTTGGGCTTTGCGGCCAGCGAAGTTACATCTTCACGCCATGCTGCAAAGGTTTGGCGATCCATTGCCTCGTAAAGCTTGGCGCGTTCCTCGCTGTATTCGCGGCCAACAGCGGCAAACACCGCCTTGACTTCATCCTTGCGAATGGCTGCGAATTGCGCCTTGAATTCGTCCAACTGGGCCGACAATGAAGCATGCGCCTCCTTGAGCCCGTTCAATTCGGCTTGCGCCGCGTCGCGTTCGGCCAAAGCCTGCGCTAGTTCCATGTTGTCGCCCTCCTCTTGGCGGTTCCGGCCAAAATTGGCCAATTCTGTGTTTGGGTCAGCGCCGTAGATAACTACGCTCACCTCCTGCAATGATGCATTTGTAAACAGCGCGTTCACGGTCAAAGTCTGGCCGTTCACGGTGATTTGTTTTGCTGGGCTGTATTCCTCAATGCTGGCCATAATGCCAACGCTCAATTCAAGCGGGAATCCACGGTCAAGCAACTTTTTCACCAAATCACCGCTTGGCACATCGGCAAAAATCTCGCCATTGATGGATAGTTGCCCGCCTGATACGGTCGGCACAACTCGGCCAGCCACGGCGCTAACCTCGGCCTCGTGGTCAACCAGCAGCGGCACAGAATCCGGTACAGTGATGCTTGATAGGTCAATGGCGCAGTCGCCCAGCCAGCCATAGGCCGGAAGCATCCCGCCGCTGTAGGCCACGCCGCTTATTTTCGTTCCGTCGCCGCCCGCTGAATTGTCAGGCGTCAAGGCAAAGGTAAAATTGTGGATAGACTTTTTCATGCCTTTATACTCCGGCTTGTGTCGTGTGTTTGTAATGTGACGCGCATCATTGCTTTGCGATGTACGCGCTGATTGTGTTGATAACCTCGGCCAGCACATCAACTTGCAGCACGTCGCCCTGTGGCCCGCCAAAAGGAAGGAACGGACGCGCTGGTAGAATGGTCTTTTTCCCTCGTCCTGTTTCTCCGCCGAATTGGTGGATAGCTCCGTACTCAACGCCAGCCGCAATTGATGCCGTGAAAGGCGTGTTTGACGGAAAAACAGAGCGGCGCAAAATTCCTTTGTCCGTCAGCGTTTGCCCGTTTTCTCTTATGGCGCGTTTTGATTTTTTCCAAGGCACCGCTTGGCCTGATGAATCTGGGCCGGACTCGTTTTGAAAGTTGAAGGCGGTTTGTGTCACCAAGTCCTGCGCAATTTGCCGCGTGATTGACGAAAAATCCGAAGTGCGGCCTATCAATCCGGCAAAGGCTTGCGTGATGCTGTCTTGGGTTATTTCAATAGCGATAAGGTCAGCCATTTTGCATCACCTTGGATAGCAACAGCGCGCCAAAATCATCGGCGTCTAGCGCGTCGAATAGGTCAAGAAAAACCGACACGTCGCGGCCCGTTTCACCAGCCAAGCGCGTTGCAAGCGTTGTTGCTGCATCGCCCGTATTGTAAAGAATAGCCTCGGACGCCCATGCCGCCATAGCGTCGCGCTCAATGCCAAACGATTGCGCAATACGCTTGATTCGACCGGCCTGCAACGTCAAACCGGATTGCACCAACTCTTGATGCGATACAGCGAGCCCGAATGCGCCTGCAAAATCGCCATAGTTCGCCAAGGTGATAATCTCGGCCAGCGGCTCATTGATTAGTCCGTCACCAGCCTTTGCATTGGCGCGCACGGCCTCTTGATACAGTTCAATAATGGCCTGCTCTTTCGGAAGCGATAACGGCTCGCCCTGTGATGCAAGCGCACTTTCAAGTTGCGGTGATACCGCCCCGATTCTCACCGGCTCGGTCATGGCCGGTTCGGTGCGCTGCCATTCGCGCAACGCCTTGTTGATGCCGCGCACGTCCAGCGATTCGGGTGATATGGTCGGCATAGGGTGGCGCGCTATGTCCTGCATTGATGGTGGCAAGTTTTTGGCATATCCGTCTAGGATGTTTTGCAGCACATCATCATGCTGCGTTGCGGGGTTATATTCCCAGCCCGGATCGGCTCCAGCGCCGGGTGGAATTTCACCTGTTGGCCCACCGCGCAGGGCTGCCTGTTTCTCGGTTAGGGCTATTGTCCCGCATCTACAATTGTGTACAATAAAGCCTTCAGCAAACATGATTCCACTTTTCGTTTGAAAGTCATAAACATGCCCACTAAAATCGAAAACATCGACGCTAACAACATTGTCAGCAAATACCTTTCCGGCATTAGCGAAAACAGTATCGCTAAAAACCTTGGAGTTTCCCGTAGCGTAATCAGACGCATCATAATTGAAAACAATGTCAGGCCAAGAACTCAATCCGAGGCCGAAACCATAAAGTGGATTGAAATCAAAAAGGATAGAAAGCTGGTCGAGAGGCAATGCAGCAAGGCTTGGGAGGTTGCAAGAGAGCGCACCTTTTTTAAAGAGCCCGAAAAGCAAATTCTCCCCCTCTTTATCAATGAAGGGCTTTCCTGTCGTGATATTGCAAAACGCCTTGGCGTTAGCAAGAGCCTTATTGTAAAAATCATTGTCAATAGTGGCATCAGCATCTCGAAGCAAGATAAGCGTGAGCGCCGCGCCAATGGTGTTTTCAAATCTACCAAAATTGGAAAATTCAATAATTCCATCAGCACTTCCGAGAAACCAATCATTGAAGAGCTTGGAAAAAAAGGAATTATTGCAGTTCATCAGTGGTGCATTGGGGCCTACAACGTAGATATATTCATCCCCGCTTTTTCTGTCGCCATTGAAATCGAAGCCAGAGCCATTACAGAAACCAAGAGCCTGAAGCGAGAGCGAGTAGAACACATCCTCAATTCTGGCGTGTCCATCATCGGTATTTACACCAAGAGAGCCAGCATCGAGTCCGTTAAAGCCTTCGCGCCGTTTATCGCAGATAAGATAATCGAGTTTTGTAACGTCGCCAGCCTTAACCCATCCGCGACTGGTAAGTACGGGATGATTGACTGTAAGGGAAACGCTGTTTCCAGACTTGGCGGTAATTTTGACGGCTTTACCAGAGTAGAAGGATTTTAAGCCTATTTCAAAATCGCCCGATATTTTCTGATTTGGCAGAATGCAGCGATGCCCATTAGGAGGATAGATTGTTGACCAAACAGGGTCATCAATCCGCGCAATGAACCCGTCCAGCTTGCGGTGAGCGGGTCTAGTACGGCTGTCGTTCACCGCGTCATACATCAGATAGGGCCGCCGCTCCTTGTTGTCCTGGAACTGCGCCCACCGCCCTATGCTGTAATGCGTCTGAAGTGCGTTGATGTAGACCGTCTCGGCATGCGCGCGGTTGATAAACAGCTTGTCTAGCCCGCCTTCGCGCATCTGTTTTTGCCAGCGTCCAAGCGAGTCGCCGCGCTGCGTGGCTTGTTCAAGGCTTTGCAGAATATCTTGGATGCGGTTGATGTTGGATATTCTGGCCACGCTGAAAGCGCGCGAGCGCATTTCTTTTTGTAGAAGGCCGTAATACTCCTGCGGCAACACAACACCGCGCGCTTTTGCGGCCGCTATCGCCTCGGAGTATTCAACACCGCCGCGAATCGCCACGCTAGTTAATACCCTTGTCTGCGTTGATGTAGCCCAGCACGGTTGCTGCGAACTGCGCGCGCGCTAAGTTGCTGGCGAATTCGGATTCGCTCATAGGGTCAAGCGCCGCTTTTAGCCGTAGCTCTAAATCTTCCTTCGACGTGGCTGCGAATACCGCGCGTCGCATTGCATCAAGCGCGCCGGTGTCGAGTTGCTCTGTTGCCGCTATCAAATCCTCTAGCGCCTGCTGGCCCGGCGTGAATTGGCGGTCACCAGCACCAGCGAAACGATAACGGCTCATGCTGGCTTGTTGCTGGCCGGGCTGTGGCGCCACTTCTTGCGGCATAACGAAATCGTCCGATTTGAAATCATAACGATCTTCCATGTATGCGCGCGTCACGCCTGCTATCAGGCCAGCATCCATCAGCACCTTATCACGCTCAGCCCGGTCGCGTTCAAGCCCCGCATTGTCCTGCATGGCGAACCGTGGTGCGGTTCCAGCGAACTCGTTAAGCAACCACAGGTTATCGATAACCTTCTGGATGCCAGTGGAAATCAGGCGAATGTCGGCTTGCTTCTTATCCTGCCGCACAGAATCATGCACCTGGCCAAGCGCGCGCGAGCCGCTGCCATCTGTGCCAGTTGTGAGCGTTTGTCCCAGCACCACCTTTTGAATACTGCGCACAAGCGCGCTTTCAAAATCGGTGAACAATGCCGGATTTGCATCGAGCTTCAACGCCGATACATCATCAGAATCAGGGATGGAAATTACAGCGTTTTGCGACGCCGAAACCAGCGCATCGGCCATGTTCTGGCAGTCGCCCACGGTTTTTCCGACAAGAAACGGAGTACCGCAACGCTCGAGCGACTTGGCCCAGAACTGCCAGCCATTGGCGCGATAGAACCAAGGCCAGTACAAACGCGACAAAAGGGGTTCGCCCATAGGATTGCGCGCCGTGGGATTGCGCACCACATGGAACAACTGCCAAGCCCAAGGCGACTGGTCAACGCGCTGTGCGTTTTGCCGCAGCATTAGGCCACCGTCAATCAGCGGGGTGAAGTTGGCGAAGTCGTGAACGATTACGGAGGCGATTTTAATGCCATCTGCGGTGTTTTCCGGCAATGCCTCAATCACCGCGTAACCGTATGGAACGGCATCGAAAAAACCGCGCTGCATAGCCTCAACGTGTGGCGCAATTGCCGATTGAATAAACGCCACGTTGTCAGCATTCGCGCCCTGTTCTGGCTCAAGCCGCCACGGTGTACTAATCACCGCCTCGCGCCGTGTTTCAAGTGCCGCCGATATTTCCCCGTCGCCCTCAAGCTGGCGCAGACTGGTGCGGTTTATCCCGGCCTTGACTAGCACGGCATCTGCCTCGCTTGACCATAACGAGTAGTTCATAAAGCCGTTAATGGCCGATAGGAAAGACTGCGCCGACGCAAGCGGCCCGAGAACGGGCTTGGATTGCGGGCTGTTGTCTGGTGTGGTTTGCGGTTTTTTAGCCATAGCCTATGCTTGCACCTGTTTTGCGTTGTGTTGGCGTGCTGCGTGTCACATAACAGTTGATTTGTAGCAACGGGCATGGCCGGTTTGGATTGCTTCGTCACCAAACATGACGCGGAAGGTCTGGCCGGTGTGGTTGATTGCATGGCACTGCGGGCCAGACTCATGCTTATTTGAATAAATTGCATCTGCTGCAATGGCAACAGCAACGCCAATGGCAAACACAAAAAAACTTGCTGCCGCGATAATTTCAACAGTTATGTGTTTCATTTTAATCACTCCATTTTGCTACGAAATAACGCGCCGGCCTGCAACTACCGGCCCCCTGTTACTACCACGGGCATGATACCAGTTTAGAAACTGGCTCACACTATCAACTTGGTCATCATGTGTCGTCAAAGGGAACCCCGCTAGTTCCTGCTCGAAGTCAAACAGCCACGGCGCTGAATTAGGCAGCCAAACGCGACCAGCTTCAACCATTGGTGAAACATGCGCGGCCCTGCTCACCTTGTCTTGCGTCGGAGTGATGGCGATGATTGGAAGCTTGGCGCGAAGCTCTTGGATTAACGCTTGGCCCGAAGATTTATCTTCGATTAGTATTGAAACAGGGCGATGCAGCTCATAATTTGATTGCACGGCGCGCTTTAACTCGGGGTATTCCATGCGCTTGCGTAGCACGTCGATAAGGTATAGGCGCCCATCATGCTCTAGCCACGTGGTGCACACGCTTGGATCGTTTAGCTCCCCCGACTTGCTCGCAGTATCCCATGACTGAATAATCCGGCCCGACTCAGGCCGCGCCTCGTAGCGGCATTGCTCCAACCATTCCAGCTTGAATATACCGCCGCCTGCTGGTGCTGGTGACTGCTGGAACTGCGCGGCATAACCGTAGCCACCTAGCGCGATTTTCTGCGCGGCCAATTCCTCGGCGCTGAAACGCTCGGGCCATAGTAAATCGCCATCATTGCGCCGTGGATCCTCCCATCCTATAGACGTTCGGCACGGTCTTCCAGCGTCGTATTCTGCTGGCAAGCGTAGGTGTTCCCACTTCTTTCCGGATTCCTTCAGCGCCCAGCCTGCAGGGTCATCGTTATGAAGACGCTGCATAATCAGCACTTGGCCATAAGTTGACGGTTCTACGCCACGGGTTGACATTGCTCGCATGTGGCCGATTGCCTTGGCCCGTTCTGCCGCGCTGTGTGCGTCGTTGGCCCGCAGCAAATCGTCATTGATTGAAAAATGCACACGTTCGCCCGTGCCGACGCCGCCGGTTGACGAGGCCATGCGGAAGCCCAACTTGCTATTCACAATCAGGCTTTCAGTCCACTTATCAATGCCAAACGATGCGCCGAAGTTGGCCTGATACCACTCGGACGAAATCAATTTTCGCGTTTTGTTTGAGTCACGCGCCGACAAGTCAGCCGCATACGATGCAAACAAAAAGCGCAAGTGTGGCTGCTTAATCCATGCCCATGCGGGCCAGAATACGCAAACCGTTAAGCTTTTCATGTGGCCGG
>JAGWUK010000129.1 GCA_028868455.1 Burkholderiales bacterium
CAGCGCAAGGATGGCTATGCCGGCCAGAAAACGTGTTCTCAAAGTTCTTTGTCCGATGCGCCAGCCGGCCACTAACACGATCGCGACGACGGCCGGTTTGATGCCAGACATGATGGCGCTGACAATTGGATGATTGCCATACAGAACATAAAGCCACGACAAGCCGCTCAATACAAACAGACCGGGCAAAAGAAATAGCAGGCCGGCGATAAGACCGCCGCGAGTTTTGTGCATCAGCCATCCTATATAGACAGCCAGTTGCGTCGCTTCGGGCCCAGGAAGCAGCATGCAATAATTCAAGGCGTGCAAAAAACGTTGCTCGGATATCCAGCGACGTTTTTCGACTAACTCGGTATGCATTAAAGCGATCTGACCAGCCGGGCCGCCAAAGCTGATGAAGCCTAATTTCAGCCAATATAAAAAAGCTTCCCGAAATGAAACAGTCGAAGGGACGGCATTATCAGATGGCATCGGTATGGTTGTTGTATTGAACTTCGTCGGGGTAGGGATGATTATCTCGTAAAAATCGGTTCTGATACTTTTGGAATATCTTCGTTTTTTCGCGATTAATTCAGTGTGCTTGTGTGCCCGGCATTTTTTTGGGGTGGATCAGCTGTTTTGCTATTTGGGCAGTTCATGGCAGTTGATTTTAAGGTAATGCACTGCAGCATCACCCAATATCAGAAATTATTGAATTATTCGATACTGAGAAGGAGTATATTTTTATCACGCTTTATTTATGCGCGAAAGTGGGTCGAAATTTTTAGAAAGTAGGGGAGTATATTGATTTCTGCTTTCAGAAATATCGCATAGATATACAAAAACCGGCAAGGTTTTGCAACCTGCCGGTATTTTTTTTCAGAATCGCTTAGCGGCGTGTTTCTACCAGGATCAGCGGTTCATTGGATTGCGGCGGCAAGGGCTTGCGTTCGCGTGGTACGCGTGGCGCCGGAACAATTTTCGCTGCAACTTCTTGTGCCAAGCGCAGTTTCTCAGGGTCCGTACTCGCCAGTTGCAAACCTGCAGCACTTAGCATGTTGTGCAATTGATCCATCGGCATCAGGGCAGATGCAGAAAGGCTAGCTACCGGCGCAGCAACAGTGTCAGCAACCAACTCAACTTGTGCGGCAACTGGTGCAGTCACGGCATCAGTGGCAAGTGTTTCAGTTGCAATGGCTGCTTCAGTCGTGACAGGTTGTGTCACTGTTGGCGCGACCGTTTCAGCAACTGCCAGCGGTTCTGCAACGTTTGTCGTTGCAACTGGCTCAGCCGCGTTTGGCAAGGTCGTGTTGACTGGCTCAACAACTTCGCTTGCTGTGACTTCGGTGGCAATCGCTTCAGTTGCTGTTGCGATTGCCGGTGTGGCAACGCTCGTTGCTAATTCGGAAGCAATGACCTCGGCAACGGGTGCTGATACATGCGGAGGTGCTTGCACGGCCACTTCATCCGATGCTGGCAACACACTGGTTTCAGCACTGAAAGTTGCAGAATTATCCGTATTGACGGGCGTAACAACTTCAGCAAATACGGCGACTGGCGCTATCGGCGCTTCTGCCGGAACAACAATTGCTGCGGCTTGTGCGCTGCTTTCGTCTGCGACCGGTACAAATGCTGCCGGCGCATCAATAGGTAATTCGCCCTGTTCGTTGATTTGATCACCTGGTTCACGGTCGCGACGATTGCGATTGCGTCCACCGCGACGGCGACGGCGACGGCGTTCTTCGCTTTGCTCAGTGTTTTCATTATCCGCGCCAGATTCCAGTGCTTCCAACTGTGGCGCAGCGGGGATGATTTCAACCGGTACCGGATCAGCATGCTTCTGAATCAAATCTTCTGCTTTGGCTTCCGTTGATTGATTTTCCTTGCGTTCATCACGTTGACGCTGTTGACGTTCGCGACGGCTTTCTTGCGATTCGCGCTCTTCACGTGCCGGCTTTGCCGGTTTTGGCGGGCGCGGTGCGTCAGTTACATTTGCTTTGGCAACTTCTTGCTTTGGTTCTTGTTCAGATTTTTCGTTGCGAGCCGGACGGTCTTCCCGCTCGTCGCGATCGCGGTTGCGACGGTTGCGATTGCGTTGTTGGCCATTTTTGTTGTTGCGGCCATTATTGCGGTCGCGGCCTGCCGATTTCTCTTCGACTTGCTCAATGGCGGCTGGTTTGGCGCTTTCTTCCGATTTTCCAAAGAAGAAGCCCATTAACTTGCTGAAGAAGCCTTGACCGGAAGCAGCGGCTGCCGGAGCGGCAGGAGGGGCAATGACTTCTTTGCGCTCAACGATCGGTGCTTGTTCAGGCGTAATGCTCTTGACCATGGCTTCCTGACGCGGCTTGACATCTTCTTTCTGGCGCTTGCTGTAGCCAATATCGGTATCCGCTTGTTCAGCCATTGCGTAGCTGGCATGCGCTTCTTCCAGACGCGGATCGTCGTGCTTCAGCCGCTCCAGTTTGTAATGCGGCGTTTCCAGATGTTTGTTCGGGATCAGGATAATCGTGACGCGATGACGGGTCTCGATTTTCAGGATCTCGCCGCGTTTTTCGTTCAGTAAAAATGCGGCAACATCGACCGGTACCTGAACATGGATCGCGGCAGAATTTTCTTTCATTGCCTCTTCCTGGATAATGCGCAGGACTTGCAATGCAGACGATTCCGTATCGCGGATGTGGCCAGTGCCATTGCAACGTGGGCAGGTCACATGACTACCTTCGGACAGGGACGGTCGCAGTCGCTGGCGCGACAATTCCATCAAGCCAAAACGGGAAATCTTGCCCATTTGTACACGTGCGCGGTCGTAGCGCAGGGCGTCTTTCAGGCGTGTTTCGACTTCGCGCTGATTCTTGGCGTTTTCCATGTCGATAAAATCGATCACAATCAAACCACCCAGATCACGCAAGCGCAATTGTCTCGCGACCTCTTCAGCCGCTTCGCAATTCGTATTGAATGCCGTCGTCTCAATGTCGGAGCCGCGTGTGGCACGTGCCGAGTTGACGTCAACAGAAACCAGTGCTTCGGTATGATCAATAACGATAGCGCCGCCGGAAGGCAGGGGAACAGTCCGTGAGTAGGCTGTTTCTATCTGATGTTCGATCTGAAAACGTGAAAACAGCGGAACATCATCACTATAGCGTTTAACGCGATGCACCATATCGGGCATTACGTGGCTCATGAATTGCTGCGCTTGTTCGTAAATTTCGTCAGTATCGATCAGAATTTCGCCAATATCCGGCTGGAAGTAATCGCGGATCGCGCGGATAACGAGCGAGGATTCCTGGTAAATCAGGAATGCACCCGGAGAGGACTTACCGGCGCCTTCAATTGCACGCCAGAGTTGCATCAGGTAGTTTAAGTCCCATTGCAATTCGTCAACATTGCGTCCTATACCGGCTGTGCGGGCAATAACGGACATGCCCGATGGCAAGTCCAGTTTATCCATGGTTTCACGCAATTCCTGACGGTCTTCGCCTTCGACTCGGCGCGAAACGCCACCACCACGTGGATTATTTGGCATTAAAACCAGGTAGCGACCAGCCAGGGAAATGAAAGACGTTAGCGCAGCACCTTTATTTCCGCGCTCTTCCTTTTCCACCTGGACCATGATTTCCTGGCCTTCGCGCAGGGCATCTTTGATTGAGGCGCTACGAACATCGACACCTTCCTTGAAATAGCTGCGTGCAACTTCTTTAAATGGCAAGAAGCCATGACGCTCTTCGCCATAGTTGACAAAGCAGGCTTCCAGGGAGGGTTCGATGCGGGTGATGACGCCCTTGTAGATGTTTGACTTACGTAATTCGCGACCAGCGGTCTCGATATCAATGTCAATGAGTTTTTGCCCATTGACGATGGCTACGCGTAATTCTTCTTGCTGCGTAGCATTGAACAGCATGCGTTTCATGTTTTGCTCCGTGACCTGATGGTCATCTTGTGTTCTGTGTCTACCAATAGGTGACACAGAACTGTACTGATACGGGATGTATGCAGGAGCCGAAAGTCTGAGGAGAGAATTGCCTTGAACATAGCAGAATAACGTCAGCCAAGGCAGCTTTGCTGCGCTTGCTGGCGAACTTCTGTTTTTATGCTGCGTGGGCGCAGATAATCAGGGAGTTAGTCGAGTGCACACGTCCCCCGCATACGGATTCTTAGCTATATTTGTGCAATAACTAAGTAGCATGCCAGGCGATGCGCAACTTTGGTGCCAGACCATTTTCTTGTCTTGTGTCTGGCGGAATCGATTTCAATCCAATGACTACCAACTGACAAGCAACTTGGTTCGCAATTAAACCAGTTCTCTTGCCAGGCTTATCCTTATAATTCAAACATTCTGATCCAACCTCATTGACGGAAGCCCGACAACAGCAATCGGCTATTACCTTGACTGACAAATGAGGTCACATACACATCTTTTCCATCAAATTTGCAAACTGGCGAGGCTGATGGACATGCCCCTGTGTAAAATAGTCGTTTATTTCTCTTACACTGCACAAGCGTAAATGCTTTTGCGAAAACGATTATATATTCAAAATGAAGGACTTAGCGACAATTAATAGCGGAGCACCTCAAAAACGAGGTCAAACTGACGTCTCAGGACAGTCTGCCGCCTCACAGCCGAAAGTCCAGCTATTGACCATCTCAGAGGATGAGGCAGGTCAGCGCATCGACAATTTTTTATTGCGGATTTGCAAGGGCGTTCCTAAAAGCCATGTCTATCGCGTGTTACGTTCCGGAGAAGTCAGAGTAAACAAGGGAAGAATCGATCAGTTATACCGATTAATGGAAGGTGATGTTGTCCGTATCCCGCCTATACGTCTGGCCGAGACATCAACGCAGGTGGTTCCGAAGCTGGAGTTTCCTATCTTGTTTGAAGATGCGCATCTGTTGATCATTGATAAGCCCGCAGGCGTTGCAGTGCATGGCGGCTCTGGTGTCAGTTACGGTGTCATTGAACAATTGAGGGCTTCGCGGCCAGACGCGAAATTTCTTGAGCTGGTCCATCGCCTTGATCGAGAAACGTCCGGAATTTTGCTTTTGGCAAAAAAACGTAGCGCACTGACACATCTGCATGAACAAATGCGTGAAGGATTGACGGATAAGCGTTATTTGGCGCTGGTTTATGGAGACTGGAAGAACGCCCGACAGCATATTAAATTGCCATTGCACAAATACACGACTTCGGAAGGTGAACGGCGAGTTCGGGTGCAGGCGGATGGAATGGCATCGCATACCGTTTTTTCGTTGCAGAAAAAATATTCCGAATTTGCTTTGCTTGAGGCTGAACTGAAAACCGGGCGTACGCATCAAATACGTGTACATTTGTCATCGAGTGGATTTACCATCGCTGGCGATGATAAATATGGCGATTTTCCGTTAAATCGCGCCTTGTTGAAGGCAAACAGTCATCGAGGTGCATTAAAGCGCATGTTCTTGCATGCCCATCAAATAACGTTTGTGCATCCTGAGTCAGGGAAAACAATGACGGTGAATGCGCGATTGCCAAAAGAATGTGAGGATTTTTTACAGAGCATCACATAGGCGTGAAGTGTCGCGTGGCAAAAGCCTAAATATGCATTAATGGTAATATGCCATTATCAACTGGAAACAAATTAGCGAAGCCAATTCGGCGACGTGTTTAATTAATATATGGCAAAAAAGCAATTTGACTTAATCGTGTTTGATTGGGATGGAACCTTAATGGATAGTACGGCAACTATCGTCAAGTGTATCCAGTCCGCCGCAAAAGACCTTGGTTTGCCCATACCCAACGAGAATGCAGCGTCATACGTAATCGGGCTTTCTTTGGCGGATGCAATGCGAATGGCGATGCCGGATATTGATCCTAAATACTATCCCCGGATGGTTGAACGTTACCGATATCACTATCTTGCAAAAGATCACGAACTTCCGTTGTTTGCGGGTGTTCGCGAAATGTTGAATGAATTGGCGCAAGATGGTTATTTTCTTGCTGTGGCGACAGGGAAAAGCAGGGTTGGATTAAGTAGGGCCTTGCATACCGCCAATTTAATGTCGGTATTTGATGCGACGCGCTGTTCAGACGAAACCTTTTCCAAGCCCCATCCGGCCATGCTGCAGGAATTAACCCGTGAGCTTGGTCAGGATATGCGCCGAACACTCATGATTGGCGATACCACGCACGATTTGTTGATGGCAAACAATGCAGGCGCTTCTGCAATTGCAGTCGAATATGGCGCTCACGATGCCGCGTTGCTAGAGCCATTGAACCCGGTTTATTCGGCTAAGTCAGTGGACGAGTTGCATCATTGGTTAAAAGAAAATGCATAAACGGAATTTGAAATGACAGCAATTGAAATTTGCAAATCTGCCGATTTAACTGAAGGTGGCAAAGGTGTTCGATTTCCTTTGCGCGCGGCTGGCGAGGATGCGGTCGGATTTGTGATTCGCTATGACGGCGCGGTTCACGCGTATTTGAACCGATGCGCGCATGTACCGGTTGAACTTGACTGGAATCCAGGCGAGTTTCTGGAGTCAAGCGGGCTTTACATTATGTGTGCTACACATGGCGCTATTTATCAGCCCGATACAGGTTATTGCAGTGGCGGGCCATGTCGAGGCGGGCGCTTGCGAAAAATCACGGTGGAAGAGATTGAAGGGCAGGTTTTCTGGTATCCCGATGAATTCGTTCACCCGGCAGTAGCCTGATAACAGGAAGTTTATATGAGTGATACGCCATTGAATGCGCAGAGCGATAAACCGGGAAATTCGGTGAATGGTTGGGAGAGGGAGTTGCTAGAGAAGCTGGCAATGGAAACGCTAAAGGAGCAGCGTTTACGTCGCCGCTGGGGGATATTTTTTAAATTTGTCCTGGTTGCACTTGTCTTGGTTGGTTTTTACCAGTTCAGTGATTATGGCGCACCCGAAATGGAAAATCTTGGACATCACACTGCACTAGTTGATATTGATGGGGCCATCGATGTCGATGGCCCAGGTAGTGCGCAAACAGTGATTCCCGCTTTAAACAGAGCATTTGCAGACGTAGGATCGGCAGGGATTATTTTGCGAATTAACAGTCCTGGCGGCAGCCCCGTTCAGGCTGGAATGATCAATGATGAAATAGGCAGATTGCGTAAAGAATATCCTCAGAAAAAGTTATACGTTGTCGTTGATGAGATTTGCGCGTCCGGCGGTTATTACATTGCCGTTGCTGCTGACAAAATTTATGTTAACAAGGCTAGTGTTGTCGGCTCCATCGGTGTCTTGATGGATGGTTTCGGGTTCACGGGTTTGATGGATAAGTTGGGGGTTGAGCGACGTTTAATGACCGCGGGCGAAAATAAAGGATTTATGGATCCCTTTTCCCCGCAAACAGAAAGACAAAAAGCATACTCTCAGACAATGCTGGATGAAATTCACCATCAATTTATTGACGCTGTCCGAAAAGGCCGTGGCGATCGCTTGAAAGAAACGCCGGAAATGTTTTCCGGCTTGTTTTGGATAGGAACTAAGGCTGTTGCTATGGGATTGGCCGATGATTTTGGCACGGTTGATACAGTAGCGCGGGATGTTATTAAGGCTGAAAATATCGTCGACTATACTCAAAAAGAAGGGCTGCCAGAACGCGTATTGAAGAAATTTGGTGCAGCAGTGGGTACTGGCGCCGCTTCAACTATTTGGAAGGGAAATTTGCCTGGTTTGCGATAACGCTCAGCGATTGCTTGCTACTTAAAACTGTCAATT
>JAGWUK010000130.1 GCA_028868455.1 Burkholderiales bacterium
AATGTGTTCGTGCAATTTTTCCGGAACACCAGCGCTTGCCATCGTCATCGAGAGTGGGCATCAGCAACAAAATGGCGCCTGCCATCGACACGATTGGGTGCTAAGTTCTGGCTGATTTTTAAACAGGCGAAGTCCTCAGCCCCAGCCTGCACACATGCAGCGAGATCCATGCCTCATCGCTCAGCAACCTCATTATATAGGAGTATATGAAATACAAGCTCAGTAACGCACATAAATAGCGGGCTATCATTGAAAATATACTTATACTACTCCCCAGTATATTCGATAAAACATTAATTGCACCGATCCGCGCCACGTCATTGCATGACGTTAAAAAGCAAAATGCCCGACAAGACGTATCGGGCATTTTTGTAAAACACGGTGTTTTGTCTGAGCTGAACGAATCTGGCTCAGGCAGAACCGATCATCAATCAGACCATTGCGCTGACATCCAAGGGCGCACCTGTTTTAGCGATCATCTCCTCTTTAGTGACGCCAGGAGCCAGTTCCACCAAGCTCAAGCCAGTCGGCGTGACATCTATAACGCCCAGATCGGTGATGATGCGATTGACGACGCCAACGCCAGTCAATGGCAAATCGCATGCCTTCAATATTTTATGGGCGTCCCCTTTGGCGACATGTTCCATCAAAACGACAACCCGACCGACGCCAGCGACCAGATCCATCGCGCCGCCCATCCCTTTTACCATCTTGCCCGGAATCATCCAGTTAGCCAGATCACCTTGTTCACTGACTTGCATCGCACCAAGAATGGCAAGATTAATTTTGCCACCGCGTATCATTGCAAACGAATCTGCCGAGCTGAAGATCGACGAGCCGGGAAGCGTCGTCACCGTTTGTTTGCCTGCGTTAATCAAATCCGGATCAACCTCTGCGTCGGTCGGAAACGGCCCGATACCCAGCAAACCGTTTTCTGACTGTAACCAGACTTCCATGCCGTCAGGAACATGGTTTGCCACCAGCGTCGGCAATCCAATTCCCAGATTAACGTAAAAACCGTCTTGCAATTCCCGGGCTGCGCGGGCAGCCATTTCACCACGATTCCATGCCATTTTCGTCTCCTATTATCTTATTCTGCAGGACGTGTAGTACGCTGTTCTATGCGTTTTTCGGGCTGTGCATTGACAACAATCCTGTGCACGAAGATACCCGGTGTATGGATTTCATCCGGATCCAATTCGCCTACTTCAACCAATACCTCTACTTCGGCAACGGTAATTTTGCCAGCCATAGCCACGTTGGGGTTAAAGTTACGCGCGGTTTTGCGGTAGATGAGGTTGCCTGACTTGTCCGCCTTCCAGGCCTTAACCAGAGACACATCAGACACCAGCGAACGCTCCATGACATAGTTATGTCCGTCGAACTCACGGATTTCTTTGCCCTCTGCAACGATCGTTCCGACGCCTGTCTTGGTAAAGAAAGCCGGAATTCCAGCACCACCAGCCCTTAGTTTTTCAGCCAGCGTGCCTTGCGGAGTAAATTCCAGTTCAAGTTCGCCAGCCAGATATTGGCGTTCAAATTCCTTGTTCTCACCTACGTACGATGAAATCATTTTTTTGATCTGGCGCGTCGTCAACAACTGACCAAGGCCAAATCCATCCACACCTGCATTATTGGAAATTGCTGTCAGCTCACGCGCATTCGTATCGCGCAAAGCGCCGATGAGTGCTTCCGGAATGCCACACAAACCAAATCCACCCACGGCGATTGTTTGTCCATCGTGGACGATGTCCGCCAATGCAGCGGCGGCATCAGGATAAACCTTGTTCATTATTGTCTCCTTCAGTTTGTCGTAAAGGCACCCAGCACAATTTTACACACAGCGTGATGTGCGAGAGCCATCGCAATTTCATTTGCCGTACAGGATATGATGCTGCGCTATACTCCGCAATACCGTAAAAATACCTGAACAAACCGATATTACAACGCCAACTTAGGACTAACGCAAAAACACCTGGATGCGATACCAGGTAAATGCAATGGCATACCTGTCGACCAATTGTGGACACGCCGCCGATGCAGCGTTGCGAAAATCCTGTAACCAAATAATGCGATATGAATGCTGAGCAGGCCATCGATTTCGAATCAATTTTTCAGTATGCACCTGTCGGTATGTGCGTATCCCAAAATCGAATCATCCGCGCGTGCAATAGCGACCTTGCCAACATGTTTGGATATAAAAAAGAACAGCTACTTGGTGCATCGTTTCTTGTTCTCTATCCAAGCCCGGACGAATTTGAGCGAACTGGCGCCAGAATCACACCAATCATGAATGCCAAAGGCTACTATTCTGATGAGCGCATCATGAAGCGCGCCAATCAGGAATTATTTTGGTGTCACGTTTCAGGTCGAGGACTGCACAAAGAAGACCCGCATGCTGCGGGCATCTGGACATTTGAAGATCTCAGTTCAAAGCGACCTGTTTCAGCCGAATTAACGCCGCGTGAAAGAGAAGTTGCGGCGCTGCTGGTGGAAGGAAAAACCAGCAAACTGATTGCAAGACAGATAGGACTTAGCCCAAGAACCGTGGAAATGCACAGAGCCAAGTTAATGAAGAAATTTACGGCATCGACATCAAGTGAGTTAGTGCATAAATTACTTGGCATAATGCGATAACTCACTTGAGGGACATCGTGCTACTTTTTGCGTTTATTGGCAGACTTTATCTCATTTAATTTCTGCTTAATTGCATCTGGTAGCGGAACAGATTTTTCAGTTACAGAATTGACCCAGACTACTTTGGCACCACCTTCTGCATACAAAGAATAACCATCGCCGACGGAGCGCATTTCCTGCATGGTTTCGAAACTGCTGCGCCCTGCCGCACCAATGTAAGTGCAAACTTCGACCTGCCCCGGATATTTAAGCGGCTTCTTGAAAGTGCAGTATGCATTCACGATAACCGGACCATTTCCGTTTTCATCTGGCAAACATCCCATCATACTGAGCCATTCAATTCTGGCTTGTTCCATATAACGGAAATACACGGTGTTATTGACATGCCCCATCGCATCCATATCACCCCAACGGATTGGTATCGTTACGGTATATACCAGTTTTTTATCCGCAACCTTGAGATCCATCATTGCACACTCATACCATCATCTGCTGTCACGATGGCACCGTTCAAGAAACGGGACTCTTCAGCCGCCAACAAAAGTAAAAGTCCGTCCAGATCCTCCGGGACTCCGACACGTTGACGCGGTAACATACTGATCAATTTTTGCCCGTGTTCCGTTTTGAAATAATCGGCATTAATTTCGGTCGAGATATAGCCGGGGCAGATTGCATTGACATTGATGCCGTACTTGCCCCATTCAACCGCCATCGTTTTTGTCATGTGAACGACGGCCGCCTTGCTGATGCAATATATCCCGATCTGGGGAAAAGCCCGCAGACCTGCTACTGACGCGATATTGATGATTCTGTGCTGCTTTTTCGGATCGCCTTTATGTCGCGCGATCATCCTTTTTGCCGCCTCTTGCGCCACAAAAAAAGCACCGCGTTGATTCGTGTCCATCACATAGGAATAGTCATCCGGAGTCACATCTATGAGTTTTTGTGTGGTCGAAACGCCAGAGTTATTAATCAGAATATCGATGGGACCCGCTTCTGTTTCTGCATGTGCGATTGCCGACTTAATACTCGCGTAGTCGGTGACATCCAGAGAGACGACGTGGGCAGCACCACCTTCTGCTTCAATCTCGGCACGCATTTCTTTGAGACGGTCAATTCTGCGAGAGGCAAGCACAACTTGCGCGCCGGCTTGCGCCAAAATTTTTGCAAAGCGCGCCCCGAGGCCACTAGATGCGCCCGTGATCAAAGCAATTTTTCCTTCAAAATTGACTTCTATACCCATCTGTTTCTCCACAATTTATTTGAATAAGCGTACTACTCTATAAGACTCACTATGATGACATAGAGCATACATTTATGTTGCATGGAATTGAAGACCCGCAGCATTTAAGCCCATCTAACAGCAAATTTCGACGGATATTGATGCATATAAAAGAGCCCTCTGCGATAATTCCCGAAGTTTATTTATTACAAAAACAAATGAGCGCACTCGCGTGCCAACTTGCGAAATACAGCAACTGAAGATACCATGCTGAGAACAAATTAGCACGTTCGTTCGAAAATTTTCTGAAAGTGATATTAGCCATGACACAAAGCATTCTTGAACAGTATGGTCCGCGCGACGCCATGGAATATGACGTCGTGATTGTCGGCGGCGGCCCTGCTGGCTTGTCGGCGGCAATCAAACTGAAACAGCTTGCCACTGCCGCCGGAAATGAGATTTCTGTCTGTGTTCTGGAAAAAGGTGGGGAATTGGGTGCACACATACTTTCCGGTGCTGTTATGGATCCACAGGCACTGACAGAACTTTTCCCGAATTGGAAAGAACTGGGTGCTCCGCTGAACACACAAGTTTCAGAAGACAGATTTTTATTCCTATCTGAGACCAAGGCTTACAAAACGCCAAATTGGATGTTGCCTGCCTGTTTTCAAAATCACGGTAACTACGTCATTTCGCTCGCCAATGTCGTGCGTTGGCTTGGCCAACAGGCGGAAAATCTCGGCATTGAGATTTTCCCAGGATTTCCTGCGGCCGAAATACTGTATAACGACGACGGCTCGGTAAAAGGCGTTGCTACCGGAAATATGGGCATCAATCGTGAAGGCGAACCTGGTCCGGCATTTCAGTTAGGAATGGAGTTACACGCCAAATACACCCTATTTGCCGAAGGCTCCAGAGGACACCTGGGCAAACAGCTGATTTCCCGGTTTAAACTTGATAAGGATAAAGACCCGCAAACCTATGCCATTGGCATCAAAGAACTCTGGGAAATCGATCCGGCAAAACACCAGCCTGGTCTCGTCATACATTCGGCTGGCTGGCCGCTGAACAGCAGTACCTACGGTGGGTCATTTTTATATCATTTAGAAAATAATCAGGTCGCAGTCGGATACGTCGTCGGCCTTGCTTACGAAAACCCTTACCTGTCCCCTTACGAAGAATTCCAAAGATATAAAACGCATCCAGAAATCCGGAAATTCTTTGAAGGCGGAAAACGCATTGCCTATGGTGCGCGCGCGATTACTGCAGGTGGACTGCAATCGCTACCAAAATTGACATTCCCTGGCGGCGCGCTCATCGGATGCGATGCTGGCTTCCTGAACGCTAGTCGCATTAAAGGTAGTCATGCCGCGATTAAAACGGGCATGCTGGCTGCGGATGCCGTATTTGAAGCATTGAACAATAACAGGCAACATGACGAAGTCACTGCCTACGAAACAGCATTTGAAAAATCGTGGTTGCATGAAGAATTGAATATCGCCAGAAATTTCAAACCCTGGATGAGCAAGGGTCTATATCTTGGCACTTTGATGGTCGGCATTGATCAAGTCGTTTTTGGTGGAAAGGCGCCCTGGACCTTGAGACATACGCACGCCGATCATGAGTGCTTACGGCCAGCATCAGAATTTCAACCAATTAATTATCCGAAACCAGATGGGAAACTGACTTTTGATCGACTTTCATCGGTATTTATTTCAAATACGAATCACGCAGAAGACCAGCCTATACATCTGACATTAAAAGATGCGAACGTTCCGGTTAACGTGAATCTTGCGAAGTACGCCGGCCCCGAATCACGTTATTGCCCAGCTGGAGTCTACGAATTTGTAAAAACTGACGAAGGCTCAGATCGACTGCAAATTAATGCTCAAAATTGCGTCCACTGCAAAACGTGTGACATTAAAGATCCAACGCAAAACATCATTTGGGTCACGCCAGAAGGTGGCGGGGGACCAAACTATCCCAATATGTAATAAAAAAGGCCGCTGAGAAACTCAGCGGCCTTTTTTAATTTATCAGCGAAGCAAGGTTAACTACCATTTTCCATCGATTATTTTTTCCAACCAAAATGTCCCAATCACGGTTTTGACATCGGTAATTTTTCCCTGCTTCACCCACACTATCATTTCGGGAAGTGTTGCCGAGAAAGTTTCCAGGAACTCTTCTTCGTCAAGCGACGCATCGCCAGCGATTAGACCTTGTGCAAGATAGATATCCAGATATTCGTCTGAATAAGCAATAGCATTATGAATTGTGCATAAGAACCGCCAATTTCTAGCTTGATATCCAGTTTCTTCACGCAATTCTCTTTGAGCGCATTGCAGCGATTGCTCACCAGGATCAATTTTCCCAGCAGGAAACTCAAGAAAAACTCGCCTCAAAGGATAGCGAAATTGGCGCTCCAGAAGCACCCTGCCGTCATCAAACATCGGGATTATGACGACAGCACCTGGGTGTTTTATAAATTCTCTGGTAGTAATTTTCCCATTAGGAAGTGAAACGTTATCCTTCTGCAGCTTAAGAAAATCACCATCATATGCAACAAATCCATCAACTTTTGTTTCCTGCAAAGCGAGGTTTTGTGTTTTTTCAGGCATTTGTGCCACGTTTTAAATAGCGAAAAACAAATCCGGGAAAGCTCAACACTAAAAATAGACAAACCGTTATCGCATAAAATTCCCAACCTTGCGAAAACCGGTTTCCTGAACTCGACTCAATCAATCGTCCGACAAGGCCTACCAGAACATAAAAGATAAACAGCTCCAATGCGCGAAACCATAGCGGTTTACCACAGGAAAACTTTCGTATCAATATGAATCCCAGTCCCCGTTCATTGACAAAAGGAAGGTTTGCGCCGAACAACGCCAATAAAATGATTAACCAACTTGCGGCAAAATTGCTCACGGATTCACAAACCTACGAGGCTAACGTCTTTACAATGGCTGATGCGCATGCCGACATTAATGCACCAGGCATCAAGCCCAGTAATAAAACTGCTAAGCCGTTAATGCTTAACACTAATCGCATGTCATTACTTGCAACAATCACTTCCTGATCCTGTGGTTCATCAAAGTACATTAATTTGACGATACGCAGATAATAAAAAGTACCGATCAATGAAAACAAAACAGCCACAATCGACAGCCAAACGTTACCAGACGCAAGTACAGCCTGCAGCACTGACAATTTCGCATAGAACCCCATCAAAGGTGGAATGCCCGCCAGCGAAAACATCAATAACAACATGACGAACGCAAACCAAGGGCTACGCTTGTTCAAGCCCTTCAAATCATCCAGATTTTCCGCCTCAAAACCAGAGCGCGCTAACAGCAAAATAATGCCGAAAGTGCCGAGCGTAGTTAACACATATGTAATGCTGTAAAACATAGAAGCGCTATAGGCATCTGCAGCTAAAGCGGAATTTCCATTAGATACCCCCGAAACCAGCCCCAGCAACATAAATCCCATTTGGGAAATAGTCGAATATGCCAGCATACGCTTTAAATTTGTCTGAGCAATCGCGGTGATATTCCCGATTGCCATCGACAACACGGCCAGAACAAGTAACATTTGCTGCCAATCCGCTGCTTGCGGAAACAAACCCTCTACCAAAAGCCTGAACGTAATCGCGAATGCGGCGAGTTTAGGTGCGCCACCCAATAAAAGCGTAACCGCAGTAGGAGCACCCTGATAGACATCAGGTACCCACATATGAAATGGCACGACACCCAATTTAAACGCCAGTCCGGCGACCAGAAAAACAATACCAAATACCAAA
>JAGWUK010000131.1 GCA_028868455.1 Burkholderiales bacterium
TCTTTTGGCGATAAATTGCCAGTCAGATAATCGGCGACCAGGCCGCCTCGCGAAGGCGCATCGTCGCGTTTTTCAGAAGGTGCGCGGATATTGGTGATTGCCGCAAATTTATTGGTCAGCGAATTGTCGCCGTGTTGCGTGTTAATGCCCATCCAGGTGCCGCCTGACTGCAGATCGCGTCCGGCAAAAACGGTAGGATAATCGTTCCACCATGTCGCTGGCGCCGCCGGGCGCGCATAAAATTCGTCGCGATTACTGGCAACAACCAGCGGCGTGCAAGGCAGCAATTTCCAGGCAAAAACAATCAGACACATAAATCAATATCCATAAAATATTCAGCATGGCGCTGACATTGGTGCAAAGCCGTAGCCTTGCTGTTTTCTAAAAGCACATTCAGTTGTTCTGCAAAGTGCAAAGGCACGTTACGGTAAATTTCCATCCAGGTGTGAAAGTCGTCGCGCGTTTCCGGTCGCCTTTGCAAACATCCCGTCACCCCCAGACGTGTCTGCACCAATTGCATCCATTGCTGCTCCTGCTGCACGATCTGGGCTTCGTGCAGTGGTGTCGCTTTGAAATAAATGTAGCAATCCATGATCTATAGTCAATATAGGGGAGTATGTGGCAAATTCAGCCTTAAAGCGCAATCAAATAGCGGGCTTTAAAATATACTGGTACGGAGTATGTGTTTATTGCGTAATGTCGTTGATGACATACGGCAGCGGCAGGAAACGAATTTCCGCACCGTCTGCTGAACTTAAATGAATGTGACCGGCTTCCTGATCGGCCAGCTTCATTTCGATTAGGGCAAGGCTGCTGTTGGCACTATCTTGTTCTGCGTTGACGACCATGCCGCAAGGCTGGGCCGGATCGCTTTCGCTAAATACTTCCATCGCTGGCGTGACGTCAGCCTGGGCGATACTGGCAATCGCCATGCGGCGTTTCAATTTCCCCAGATATTGACTGCGGGCGACGATTTCTTGTCCCGGATAGCAGCCTTTTTTGAAATTGACACCGCCGATCATTTCAAAATTCAGCATTTGTGGCACAAACTGTTCTTGCGTCAGTGCGACGATCTGTGCAATCCCTGCCTGAATTTCAGTGAGGCGCCAAGCACTGGCATTGACGGCTTGCAATTGCTGGCTGAGAACTGGCCACGCCAGTTGTGCGGTCTCATTGCTGGTAATCCATTGGTAACGCGCGCTTTGATTTGCATCGGCGACTTTTTGCAAAATGCCGAATTCGTTGCTGACCTGACTATCGATTTGCGTTGGCAATGCAGGAAACCAGTTTTGCAACGCAGCACCGGCATGCGCACCACCGAGGCCGAGTTGTACCGTGTTGTCGCTGACGTCGGCCAGCTTGGCTTTGGCCCGCAAGACATACATTTGCAAGCGTTTTTGTATTGCCGGTTGAATAGCGCGTGACAATTGGACCTGGATATCTTCGCCGGTTTTCCAGAGCATAAAGCTGGCCAACATGCGTCCCTTTGGCGTGCAATATGCGGCACGGCGTACTTCGGTTGGCGTCAGATGTTCGACATCATTGCTGAGTTGTCCATGCAAGAAACTGGCGGCATCAGCGCCGCTGACCTGAATCAGGCCGAGATGGTTTAAAGAAGTAAAAAATCCGGTGTGGATCGCATCACTCTCCCATGCATGGCTAAAGCCAGTCACGTCAAACGCATTCAACTTTGCTCCTTGCTGCTCTAAAAACTCTTGCCACATCATGTCGATTTACTCTCTCGTTATCCTGACCGGGCTTTCGCAAAACCGCTGACGGTGGTGTGCCGGCGCTCAGATGATCATCTGGCATTGCCGATATCACCAAGCATGCCGAAACAATTTTGCGTAAGTCCTACTTAATTATGGCGCTGGCTTTACAATACCGCCTGCGCCTGATCCTGCGAATTATAGTAGCGTCCGCAAAAACACGTCAGAACACCCTCAATTTGCGAAATACCGTTCCATGGGATTTATAAGAAAATTTTTTGCCCTGTCGATTTTTCTGGCATTGGCTGCCGTTGGCGGCATGCTGTACTGGACTAATCAACCGATACCCAATGTAGAAAAATCGCTGGATTTTTCGATCAAGCCAGGCAGCGGTGTACGTAGTGCAGCGCGCCAGATGCAGGCTGCCGGAGTTGACGTCTCGCCGCTTTTGTTTGAAATCATGGCAAGGGCGACCGGTAAAGCAGGCAAAATCAAAGCCGGTTCTTACGCGCTGGAGCCGGGTAAAACACCGCTGGACTTGCTGGATAAATTGGTCAATGGCGAATTTTCGATGGGGAATCTGGTCATTATCGAAGGCTGGACATTTGCGCAGATGCGTAAAGCGGTCGATGCCAATGCCGATTTACGCCACGATACACGCGATTTGTCAGAGCACGACCTGATGCAAAAAATCAATGCGGATTACAGCCAGCCCGAAGGATTGTTTTTTCCTGACACGTATTTATTTGCCAAAGGCAGCAGCGATTTGCAGTTGTATCAACAGGCGCATATGCTGCAATTGAAAAAGCTTAACGAGGCATGGAATAGCAAGGCCGTCGGTTTGCCCTATAAAACACCGTACGAAGCCTTAATCATGGCGTCGATCATCGAAAAGGAAACCGGGCAAAAAGCGGAACGCGGACTCATTGCCGCCGTCTTCATCAACCGTTTGCGCAACGGCATGTTGTTGCAAACCGATCCGACCGTCATCTACGGCATGGGCGAACATTATCAAGGCAAAATCTACAAGAAGGATTTGCTGACCGATACGCCGTATAACACCTATACACGCGCCGGCTTGCCACCGACACCGATCGCCTTGCCAGGTCTGGCATCGTTGACGGCTGCATTGAATCCGGCGCAAAGCGATGCTTTATACTTCGTCGCGCGGGGGGATGGCAGCAGCCATTTCTCGGACAATCTCAGTGAACACAATCGCGCAGTTAACAAATATCAGCGCAACAGCGGTGCAAAACCATGAACCACACAGGAAAATTCATCAGCTTTGAGGGCATAGACGGGGCAGGGAAGTCGACCCATCTTGCGTACGTTGCCGAAAAATTGCAACAAGGCTTGCAGGCGCGCGGCGTCCATGTCATCACGACCCGCGAACCAGGCGGAACACCGCTCGGCGAAACTTTGCGCCAATTGTTGCTGCAAGAAAAAATGCATCTGGAAACCGAAGCCTTGCTGATGTTTGCCGTGCGTCGTGAACATCTGGCTCAGGTCATTGAGCCTGCTTTGGCGCGTGGCGACTGGGTGATTTCAGATCGCTTCACTGATGCCACGTTCGCCTATCAGGGCGGAGGGCGGCATTTGTCGCTGGATAAACTGGACGCATTGGAGCAATGGGTGCATCCGCACCTGCAACCAGACATGACTTTGCTGTTCGACGTGCCGCTGGAAGTCGCACGTGCGCGTCTGGATGCCACGCGTGAACTGGACAAGTTCGAGCAGGAAAAAACGGATTTCTTTCTGGCGACGCGCGCAGAATATTTGCGTCGTGCTGCGCAGTTTCCTGAACGGTTCAGGATTATTGATTCAACGCAGTCGATTCCGGCCATTCGTGCGGAGCTGGATTTGTTGGTCGCTGAGCTGTTGCAGTCCGGGCAGGATCAGCAATGAGCAATCCCTTGTTCAGTTGGCAAGCGGACGCCTGGTCGCAATTGCAGGCACTGGGGACGCGTTTGCCGCATGCGTTTTTACTGTACGGGCCAATCGGTACAGGGAAGACGGTGTTTGCCGAGCATCTGGCGCAGTCATTATTATGCGAACAACCCGGCGCGGACGGCCACGCCTGTCAGCAATGCGCTTCTTGCGGCTGGTTTTCGCAATACAGTCATCCGGATTATCGGCGTGTGCGCCCTGAGTTGCTCGACGAGGAGGAAGCCAGCAACGATCCGGAAGCTGAACCGGTTCCAAAAAGTGCCAAGTCGGGCAAGCCTTCGAAAGAAATCGTCATCAACCAGATTCGCGCTTTGGCGGATTTCATGAATATTTCCACGCACCGGCAGGGGCGCAGGGTGATCGTGCTGTATCCGGCAGAAGCCTTGAATGTCCCGGCAGCCAATGCGCTGTTGAAGTCTCTGGAGGAGCCTAACCCCAATACGGTGTTTATTCTCGTATCGAATAGTCTGGATAAACTCTTGCCGACGATTTTGTCGCGTTGCCATAAGTTCCCTTTGGGTATGCCAGCGCAGGATCAGTCGCTGCAGTGGCTGCAATCGCAGGGGGTGAGTGATGCTGATATGTGGCTGGCGCAACAGGGTGGGGCACCTTTGGCTGCATTCGATATGGCAAAGTCGGAATTGCGCGGCGAGCTGGAGGATTTTTTGCGGCAATTGAGTAAGCCGGCTGCGGATGGCAGCCTCAAAATAGCCGATAAAATGCAGAAAATGGATATGCCCGTGACGGTTGCATGGTTGCAGCGCTGGCTTTACGATCTATTTTCCTATAAACAAAGCGGGAGAATCCGGTATTATCCTCGCTATGAAAAAGAGTTAAAAGCACTGGCGATGCGCGCAGATAGCGACGAATTGCTCAAAGTGATCAAAAACACCAATGAGCGTCAGGCGATTTCCAGCCATCCCTTGTCGGCTAAATTATTTTTAGAAGATATGTTGCTTGAATACTCTGCTTTGTTTGAATAAAACAGGATTGATGTCGACAGTTACAGGATCGTTTTCATCCGTCTATAAAAAATCCGCGAAAGCCCGAACATGTCAGATTTACCTGCAGATTTAAGTGTGCCGCTTACCATGCCTTCACCGAATCGCCCTTCGGTGTTGTCGTTGGCAATCAAAGAAAAAGCAGCCTTGTTTGCTGCGTATATGCCATTCCTGAAGAATGGCGGCATTTTTGTACCGACAAATAAAAATTACCGGCTCGGCGAAGAAATTTACCTGATTCTGACTTTGCTGGACGATCCTGCCAAGTATCCGATTGCCGGCAAGGTGGCGTGGATAACCCCGCCAGGCGCAGGCAACAATAAATCGCAAGGTATCGGTGTGCATTTTCCAGACGATGAAAGTGGTATCCGTATTCGTCTGCGGGTAGAGGAATTACTGGGCGCCGCGATCCGTTCGTCGCGGGCGACGCATACGATTTAGGTTATTGCATGACACAAGCATTTACACACCGGCTGGCAACTTTTGAAGATTTGCCAGCCATCGTCGAAATTTATAATTCCACGGTCAGTTCACGGCAAGTGACAGCCGATACCGAACCGGTCAGCGTCGAATCGCGCTACGCCTGGTTTCATGAACATACGCCAGAGCGACGCCCTTTATGGGTTTGCGAAGACAATGGCAAAGTCATAGGTTGGTTGTCGTTCTCTAATTTTTACGGCAGGCCTGCGTATGCGGGAACCGCAGAGTTGTCCATTTATCTGCATGAAGCTGCGCGCGGAAAAGGTTTAGGGCGTTATTTTCTGACGCAGGCCATTGCTTTTGCGCCGCAAATCAGCGTCCATACTTTGCTGGGATTTATCTTTGGACACAATACGCCAAGTCTGAAATTGTTTGCCGGATTCGGGTTCGATACCTGGGCCAATATGCCGCGCGTTGCGACGCTGGACGGCGTTGAGCGTGATCTGATTATTCTCGGAAAGCGCGTGGCCTGAACATGCGAAACCGCATCATATTCAGCGGATTTCTGGAAAATGTCCGTTACGTCTGACCCCTTTTTGATCATCTGCTGATCGGATTGCTTTATCGGGGATGCTGTTGCATCCCTTCTTTTTTTCGTTTTTAGCGAGCTGCGCAGACGGCTTGCGCGTCATTTTTTTAGAAAGTTATTTATCATGCTCAGCTATCGTCATGCTTTTCATGCAGGCAACCATGCCGACGTGCTCAAACATTTTGTCCTGATTCAGTTACTGAAGTACATGGGGCAAAAAGAGACCGCATACACTTGTATTGACACGCATGCCGGTGCAGGACTGTATGCGCTGGACGGCGGATATGCCAGCAAAAATGCCGAATTTGAAACGGGCATCGCGCCATTGTGGGATAAAAAAGATTTGCCTGCAGCATTGGCAGAATACGTCAATCTGGTCAGAGAACTCAATCCTAGCGGTAAATTACGCTATTACCCGGGGTCGCCATATTGCGCAGACAAGGTCATGCGCGAACAAGACAGACTGCGCTTGTTTGAGTTACATCCCAGCGAAATTAAGATTCTTAGCGAAAACTTCCGCAAACTCGATGCGCATGCAGCCGAGCAGGGCAAGCGCCCGACGACGCGTGGTAAGCGTGTCATTATCGCCAGTGGCGATGGCTTTGATGGTTTGAAGGCCTTGTTGCCGCCGCCATCGCGGCGTGGTCTGGTGCTCATTGACCCACCTTATGAAGTTAAAGACGACTACCGGCGCGTCAAGGTGACACTGGAAGATGCGGTCAAACGTTTTCCAACTGGTACCTACGCGGTGTGGTATCCGGTCTTGCAGCGCCCGGAATCTCGTCAGTTACCAGAAAGACTCAAGCGCATTCCCGCCAACGGCTGGCTGAATGTCAGTCTGTCGATCAGCGGGCCTAGCCCTGATGGCTTTGGCTTGCATAGCAGCGGCATGTTTATCCTGAATCCACCGTGGACTTTGGCTGCTACGTTGAAGGAAGTCATGCCATATCTGGTTGCCGCTCTTGGTCGCGATGATGGTGCCAGATTCGAATTGGAAACTGGCGAGACAGAAACCATAGGGCGTAGGCCAAAGTGAATTGATGTTAATTGTTTTCGGTAAAACACTGCATTGTCGTGTTGCTGAAACGATATTGATCAAGGTCCAGCATTTCATAATTATTGTTTTTGTTGACACAGAATGGATGAGGCGGAAAGGAAATTGTTTGTGTAAAAATTAAGCTTTTCACCGACAAACGACATCAGTAAATCTCTATTTTTGCGCATTGCAATACGCGGGAATATTGATTAAACAGGGGTGTCGTGATCGGTAGGGAAAAGGCTTGAGGTGATAAATGCTGCTATGCACTAAAAATAGTGATTGACGAATTAGTACGGTCGTACAAAAATCGGTTAAGAATAAAATTTAGTAAATGCAGTAAAAAACAATGTAATCGACAAGTCGAACACCTCAGGAGAGCCGATGTCACCCTACCCAATGAGTCCATTAATGGGGCAAATGATGGATAAGCCCATGCTCATTTCCAGCATCATCGAGCATGCGGATCGCTATTTTGGACAAAATGAAATCGTTTCCCGTCGCGTAGAAGGCGACATTCATCGTTACAATTATCGTGAATGTCATCGCCGTTCCAAGAAACTGGCAAATGCCTTGCGCGAATTTGGCATCAAACTCGGCGACCGGGTTGCTACGCTGGCCTGGAACGGTTATCGCCATCTGGAGGCGTATTACGCAGTGTCCGGTTCTGGCGCTGTGCTGCATACGATTAACCCGCGTCTGCATCCGGAGCAAATCTCCTATATTGTTAATCATGCAGAAGACCAGTATCTGCTGTTTGACATCACCTTCTTACCTATCGTTGAAGCCATCGCTGCGCATTGCCCAACGGTGCGTGGCTACATCATGATGTGTGATCGCGATCGTTTGCCGGCCGATAGCAAAATTCCTAATTTGCTGTGCTATGAAGATCTGA
>JAGWUK010000132.1 GCA_028868455.1 Burkholderiales bacterium
GAGCGTGATGCCTGGGTTCAAGCGCTTTCTTCGGCCGTCAACGCGAGTATAGAACCGCAAGTTTTGGTTGCGCATAGTCTAGGATGCGCATTGACCGTTTGGTGGGCAGCGATGGGAATGCCGGGTGTTGACGATAAACGCCGGGTCAAAGCGGCAATGCTCGTTGCACCACCGGATGTCAACCGGCCGGAATTTCCCGCGCCGAGTTTTTCTCCTATGCCAACCGGATCACTGCCATTTCCTTCCCTCGTCGTGGCCTCGGACAACGATCCTTGGTGTGAGCTTAGCGTTTCGGAAGGATGGGCGAAATCCTGGGGGGCAAAATTTCACCAGATTGGTGCAAAAGGCCATATAAATGGAGAGTCTGGCTTGGGTGCCTGGGAGCAAGGCCAGGATTGGCTTGCAACACTTTCTCATTGCTTTTAAAAATAGCTTTAAAAGTCAAAGTGTCTCATTATGATGCGTCGAATCAAACGTTTGACGATATTACGCACTACCACGTATAATTCCGTGGTTTTGATCGGCGAGGATAGGCGCTGCCCGGTTATATAGTGACGGTCGCAGCGAAATCAATGGTCATTTGCAAAAAAGTGAGGAAAGCATGGCCCGTATCGTTCTGCTGCAAATAGCAGCAGCTCTCGTAGTGGCAGTGCTGGCCGCAGTATTCGGCAATGTTTCCCAGGCACTGTCCGCGCTATTTGGCGGCTTATGCTGTGCGCTTCCCAATGCGTTTTTTGCGATTCGCCTGTTCGCAGGCACCAAAAAACCTGGTGGAGCCAATCCGATGACTTTTTTCGTCGGAGAATTTATTAAGATTGCATTGACAATTGCAATGATGTTTGCAGTTGTCTACTGGTACCGCGATGTCAACTGGCCGGCTTTTTTGATCGCCTTCATCGTAGTGCTGAAAAGTTATTTCATTTTACTCTTTAGACAACGACCATGAGCGCAACCGAGCACGTAACAACCGCGTCAGAATATATTGTCCATCATCTAGGACATTTATCGACCCATCATCAGGATAAAATCGTCGATTTTTCCATCCTGAATTACGACACCATTTTTTGGTCCATCTTCTGCGGCGTTGTCGGTAGCCTGGTTTTATGGCTGGCTGCGCGCAAAGCGACTTCCGGCGTACCTGGTCGTTTTCAGGCTGCAGTAGAAATTCTGGTTGAGATGGTTGAGGAGCAATCCAAGGGTATTGTTCACGGTGACCGTACCTTTATCGCCCCGCTTGCATTGACCGTTTTCGTCTGGGTTGCATTGATGAATTCTCTGGATTTCCTGCCGGTTGACATGTTCGCCGGTTTGTTCCGTTCGCTGGTAAGTATGGGTGTTGCTCCTGAATCCCTTGCCGAAATACACCACCGTGTGGTACCGACTGCCGACCTGAACGGCACTATCGGCATTTCCCTGGGTGTATTGGCATTGATGTTGTATTACAGCGTCAAAATCAAAGGCCTTGGCGGCTTCTTGCACGAATTGGTTGCCGCACCTTTTGGTATCTGGATGGCACCGTTCAATCTGATTTTGCAATTGATCGAATTTGCTGCAAAAACCGTATCTCTGGGCATGCGACTGTTCGGCAACATGTTTGCCGGCGAATTATTGTTCTTGTTAATCGCCTTGCTGGGTTCTATGGCAACAGTGTTCGGGGTATTTGGTCATATTGTCGCTGGTTCCATCTGGGCGATTTTCCATATTCTGATCGTATTCTTGCAGGCGTTTATTTTCATGATGCTGACTTTGGTTTACATCGGTCAAGCGCATGAAGCCCATTAAAATGCCCGTTTTGTAGTTTGAGTTAGTATCGTTTTTGTTTTTTAGTTTTAGCTTTTTATTATTTTAACTTTTAAGGAAATGTCATGACTGATTTATCTTTTGTTGCTCTGGCTTGCGGTTTGATCATCGGTTTGGGCGCGATTGGTGCTTGTATCGGTATCGCTATCATGGGTGGTAAATATTTGGAAGCGTCAGCTCGTCAACCAGAATTGATGAATACACTGCAAACAAAGATGTTCCTGTTGGCAGGTCTGATCGATGCAGCGTTCCTGATCGGTGTTGGTATCGCTATGTTGTTCGCGTTCGCAAACCCATTCCACGCTTAATCAGTCTTTCCTTTTCGCGCCGGAAGTTGTTACTTCCGGCTTGATCCATTTAGATAAGGAATTACCGTGAACTTAAACGCAACATTGTTTGTTCAGTTTGGGGTTTTCTTCATCTTGGCGGTGTTCACGATGAAATTCATCTGGCCACCACTGATGAACGCGCTTGATGAACGCGCGAAGAAAATCGCAGACGGACTGGCAGCTGCCGACCGTGGTCGCGCAGAAATGCAAGCTGCCGAAAAGCGCGTGCAGGCTGAATTGGCTGGTGCACGTGATGAAGGTCAGAAACGTATCGTTGATGCAGAAAAACGCGCAGCTTTGATCGTTGAAGAAGCCAAAAACACAGCCTCCGCTGAAGCTGCACGTATTATTGCTGCTGCAAAAGCTGATGCTGAAAACCAGGTAACTAAAGCACGCGAAGAATTGCGTGATCAGGTTGCCACATTGGCAGTCAAAGGTGCAGAGCAAATTCTGAAACGTGAAATCAACGCATCCGCTCACGCAGATTTGTTGAACCAACTGAAAACCGAGCTGTAATCATGGCCGAACTCGCAACGATCGCTCGTCCTTACGCTGAAGCGCTGTTCCGTGTTGCCCAATCCGGTAACTTGTCCGCCTGGTCGGATTTGGTTGCCGAAATGGCACAAGCCGGCGCGCATCCCGATGTACAAGCTCTTGCACACAACCCAAAAATCTCGGCGACTCAAAAAGCTGAGATTTTCCTGTCTGCGCTCAAATCTCCAGTGACTGCTGAGGCAAAAAACTTCATCAATACACTCGCTGAATATGATCGTCTGACTTTGCTGCCGGAAATCGCTTTCCAGTTTCACGCATTGAAAAACGCCCTCGAAGGTGCTGCCGATGCTGAAGTAACAAGCGCATTTGACATGTCTGCAGCTCAGTTGAGCGAACTGGCGAATACGCTGGAAACGAAATTTGGCCGCAAACTGCACCCAACTGTCAAAGTCGATCCGGCTTTGATTGGTGGCGTGCGTATCGTGGTTGGTGATCAGGTGCTCGATACGTCGGTACGTGCGAAACTGCAGAAAATGCACGTCGCCCTGACCGCGTAAGAACGAAATAAATATTAGGAGTTAGTATGCAACTCAACCCATCTGAAATCAGCGAGCTGATCAAGAGCCGGATTCAAGGCCTTGGCGATTCCGCTGAGATTCGTAATCAAGGTACGGTGATTTCCGTTACCGACGGTATCTGCCGCATTCACGGTCTGTCTGACGCGATGCAAGGTGAGATGCTGGAATTCCCAGGCAATACATTTGGCCTCGCGCTGAACCTGGAACGTGACTCCGTAGGCGCTGTTATTTTGGGCGACTACGAACACATTTCTGAAGGTGATACAGTTAAATGTACCGGTCGTATTCTGGAAGTGCCTATCGGTCCTGAACTGCGTGGTCGTGTCGTTAACGCGCTGGGTCAGCCTATCGACGGCAAAGGTCCTGTCAATGCAAAACTGTCCGCGCCTATCGAAAAGATTGCGCCTGGTGTTATTGCACGTCAATCCGTTTCTGAACCTATGCAAACCGGCCTGAAGTCTATCGACTCCATGGTACCGGTTGGTCGTGGTCAGCGCGAATTGATCATTGGTGATCGCCAGACCGGTAAGACAGCTGTAGCGATTGATGCAGTGATCAATCAAAAAGGCCAAAACGTTACCTGTATTTATGTAGCGATTGGTCAAAAAGCTTCTTCCGTTAAAAACGTTGTCCGCGCGCTCGAAGCTCACGGTGCAATGGAATACACGATTGTTGTTGCCGCTACAGCCTCCGAGTCCGCCGCGATGCAATATGTGTCCGCATACTCCGGTTGTGCGATGGGAGAATACTTCCGAGACCGCGGTGAAGACGCTTTGATCATTTATGATGATCTGTCCAAACAGGCAGTTGCGTATCGTCAGGTTTCACTGCTGTTGCGTCGTCCGCCAGGTCGTGAGGCTTACCCTGGTGACGTATTCTATTTGCACAGCCGTTTGTTGGAACGTGCAGCGCGCGTTAATCCCGACTACGTTGAAGCTTTCACTAAAGGTGAAGTTAAAGGCAAAACAGGGTCGTTAACAGCATTACCTATCATTGAAACCCAGGCTGGTGACGTTTCCGCTTTCGTTCCTACCAACGTCATTTCGATTACTGACGGTCAGATCTTCTTGGAAACATCCCTGTTCAACGCCGGTATCCGTCCAGCGATTAACGCCGGTATTTCAGTTTCGCGCGTTGGTGGCGCTGCACAGACTAAAGTTATCAAAAATTTGTCTGGTGGTATCCGTAACGATTTGGCGCAGTATCGTGAGTTGGCCGCATTTGCCCAGTTCGCTTCTGATCTTGACGAAGTAACTCGTAAGCAGCTCGATCGTGGTGCTCGTGTTACTGAATTGTTGAAGCAAGCGCAATATGCACCATTGTCGATTTCTCTGATGGCCGTTACCTTGTTCTCGGTAAACAAAGGCTTTTTGGATGACGTGCCTGTGAAGAGCGTACTGGCGTTTGAAGCGGGTGTGCATAATTTCATGAAAACGAGCCACGCGGCATTGCTGCAGAAGATCGAAGAAACCAAGCAACTGGACAAAGATGGTGAAGCTGCCATGGCTGCCGCAATTGCTGATTTCAAAAAATCCGGCGCTTATTAATTTACTGTAGCTAGAAGGAGTCAATACTCATGGCTGCAGGCAAAGAGATACGTGGCAAGATTAAAAGCGTAGAAAATACGAAGAAAATCACGAAGGCGATGGAAATGGTCGCCGCATCCAAAATGCGCAAAGCGCAAGACCGGATGCGCGCAGCTCGTCCTTATAGTGAGAAAATTCGTAATATCGCTGCTAACTTGTCGCAAGCCAACCCAGAGTACACGCACCCTTTTATGGTTCAACAAGATCAGTCCAAGAAAGCTGGCGTGATCGTTGTGACGACAGATAAAGGTTTGTGCGGTGGCCTCAATACCAACGTATTGCGTTTGGTCACCAATAAATTGCGTGAACTTGAAACTAAGGGTTCAAAGATAGAAGCGGTCGCAATTGGTAATAAAGGTCTTGGTTTCCTGAACCGTATCGGTGCAAAAGTCGTTTCGCACGCTGTGCAACTCGGCGACACACCGCATTTGGATAAGCTGATAGGCCCGGTAAAGCTGTTACTGGATGCTTATCAGGAAGGCAAACTGGATGCAGTTTATCTGAGTTATACAAAATTCATTAATACAATGAAGCAAGAGCCGGTGATGGAGCAGTTATTGCCCCTGACGTCGGACAAGCTGGTTGTGGACAAGTCATCTCATTCATGGGATTACCTGTACGAGCCGGATGCGAGCACTGTCATTGATGAGTTGCTGATACGCTACGTTGAAGCACTGATTTATCAGGCCGTCGCTGAAAATATGGCGTCTGAACAGTCTGCACGTATGGTAGCGATGAAGGCCGCAACTGATAACGCAGGTAATGTGATTGGCGAGCTGAAACTGGTTTATAACAAAACCCGTCAGGCTGCTATTACCAAAGAGCTCTCCGAGATCGTCGCCGGCGCGGCAGCGGTCTAAACTGAATATTAATTATTGAAGGAACGAACATGGCTAATGGCAAAATCGTTCAGTGTATCGGCGCTGTTGTGGACGTAGAATTCCCACGTAACGCGATGCCTAAGATTTACGATGCCTTGAAAATGGAAGGCTCCGAGCTGACACTGGAAGTTCAGCAACAATTAGGTGACGGCATTGTCCGTACCATTGCGCTCGGTACCTCTGATGGTCTGCGTCGCGGCATGACTATTACTAACACTGGCAACCCTATCATGGTGCCGACCGGCAAAGCAACGCTGGGTCGTATTATGGACGTATTGGGTAATCCAATTGATGAATGCGGCCCTGTCAGCCATGAGCAGACAGCTTCCATTCACCGTAAAGCACCTGCTTACGACGAACTGTCTCCATCGCAAGAATTGCTGGAAACCGGTATCAAAGTTATTGATCTGGTTTGCCCATTCGCTAAAGGTGGTAAGGTCGGTCTGTTCGGCGGTGCGGGTGTGGGTAAAACCGTGAATATGATGGAACTGATCAACAACATCGCTAAAGCACACAGCGGCTTGTCCGTGTTTGCCGGTGTTGGTGAACGTACTCGTGAAGGTAATGACTTCTATCACGAAATGGCAGACGCAAAAGTGGTCGATCTGGAAAATCCAGAAAACTCCAAAGTTGCGATGGTGTATGGTCAGATGAATGAACCGCCAGGTAACCGTCTGCGCGTTGCTCTGACTGGATTGACGATTGCAGAAGGTTTCCGTGACGAAGGCAAAGATGTTTTGTTCTTCGTGGATAACATCTATCGTTACACGCTGGCCGGTACAGAAGTATCCGCCTTGCTGGGTCGTATGCCTTCCGCCGTGGGTTATCAACCTACACTGGCCGAAGAAATGGGTCGCCTGCAAGAACGTATTACTTCTACTAAAACTGGTTCGATCACATCGATTCAGGCCGTGTATGTTCCAGCGGATGACTTGACCGATCCATCTCCAGCAACAACATTTGCTCACTTGGATTCCACAGTTGTTCTGTCCCGTGACATCGCTTCCCTGGGTATCTACCCTGCGGTTGACCCGCTGGACTCAACATCCCGTCAGCTGGATCCGCAAGTGGTTGGTGTAGAGCACTATGAAACAGCCCGCGCTGTTCAAGGTACTTTGCAGCGCTACAAAGAATTGCGCGACATTATCGCGATTCTGGGCATGGACGAATTGGCGCCTGAAGACAAATTGCTGGTAGCACGCGCACGTAAAATGCAACGCTTCCTGTCTCAGCCTTTCCACGTTGCTGAAGTGTTCACCGGTGCACCTGGTAAGTACGTTTCGTTAAAAGAAACGATCAAGGGCTTCAAAATGATCGCTTCCGGCGAACTTGATCACCTGCCAGAACAAGCGTTCTACATGGTTGGTACTATCGACGAAGCCATCGAAAAAGCGAAAAAACTGGCTGCTTAATATTTAAGCACTGGCGCTGCGGCAATATAGCCGCAGCATAGCTTTTTCAAGCGTATAAAAAGGGTCCAACATGGCACACACTATTCACGTTGACGTGGTTTCCGCAGAAGAGCTGATCTTTTCCGGCGAAGCAGAGTTCGTCGCGTTGCCGGGTGAGGCTGGTGAATTGGGTATTTATCCAAAACATACGCCACTGATTACCCGTATTAAGCCGGGCGCGGTGCGCATCAAGGTTCCTGGGAAAACTGACGAAGAGTTCGTATTTGTTGCGGGCGGACTTCTTGAAGTGCAACCAGATGCAGTCACTGTTTTGGCAGATACCGCGATTCGAGGTCACGACTTGGATGAAGCTAAGGCAGCTGAAGCCAAGAAAATGGCTGAAGAAGCATTGCTTAATCGCGATTCGCTTATCGACTATGCACAAGCTCAGGCGGAACTGGCATCGGCGATTGCACAATTGGCAGCGATTCAAAAATTGCGTCAAAAGCGTTAATCTGTTTGCGGAAATTTTCTGCG
>JAGWUK010000133.1 GCA_028868455.1 Burkholderiales bacterium
AGCTGGCATACATCTGCAATTGCGCAACGCTGGTGATGCCAGCTTGTTCCAGCATTTTTTGGGAGGCGGGTCCTAGGCCGGGCAAATCTTTTAACGATGTTGGTGCAGACATGTTGATCATGCTGGCAGACGTGCGTCAGCTCGCATCAGGAATGGATCAGGTGTGGATCAGGCGTCCGCCACCAAACGACCAGTTTTCCCACGTCGTCTCTTTAAAGACGACCATGACGTTTTCTGGATTGAGTCCTTGCGCGCTGAGGCGTGCCATCAGGTCTTCCAGGAATGCTTTCTTGACTTTGACACTGCGTCCCAGCGACCAGACGATTTCGATCAAACAAAAATCGGCATTGCGGTCGCTTTGCAAATCGGGATAACGTGGGTCGTAACGAAAATCTTCTTCGGCCAGCTCCTGCACGCGTTGAAACTGATCGGTTACCGGTACGCCGGTAGCGACTAAAGCGGCATGGATCGCATCAAGTACAGCATGTTTGAACGCTGCAGTTTTTGGTTTGCGAACAGTCAGGGTAACGAGTGGCATACGGTCTCCTTCAGAATGATTAATCGATACAGACGACGCTAAGCCAGCGCATGTTCCGCCGCTGCGACGGCATGGATCTGCGTGGTGTCAAACAAGGGAACTGCCGCGTCGCTGCGATGCACCAGCAAGGAAATCTCGGTACATCCGAGGATCACGGCTTGCGCGCCTTGCTCTTGCAGGCTGGCGATGATGCGCCGGTATTCGTCACGCGAAGCGGGAAGGATTTTCCCCTGGCACAATTCCTCATAGATCACGCGATGTACGATGTCGCGATCGGCAGCCGATGGAATCAGAACTTGCAAGCCGTGTTTGCTCTGCAATCGCTGCCGGTAAAAATCCTGCTCCATCGTGAACCGCGTCCCCAGCAAACCTATGCAACGATGCCCTGCCTCGCGTATGCAAAGTGCGGTCGGATCGGCGATGTGAAATAGAGGGATATCGACAGCAGCCTCAATCGCATCGGCGACTTTGTGCATGGTGTTGGTACACAGCACCAGAAAATCGGCGCCTGCCGCTTTCAATGCGCGCGCCGCATCGGCCATCATGGCACCTGCCGCCTGCCAGTCGCCAGCATGTTGCAACCGCTCGACTTCATGAAAATCCACGCTGTACAGCACGATTTTGGCAGAATGCAGGCCGCCCAGTTTTTGCTTGATGGCCTGATTGATTTGCTGGTAGTAAGGCACCGTCGATTCCCAGCTCATGCCGCCGATCAGACCGATTGTTTTCACGCGAACACCTTTCCGGATAAACTCAATACATGCCCGATATCGGGCGCCGCATTTCCAGTGAGCATGGACTGAACCACTTGCGTCACCGCCTCAATGCCGCTGCCGTGATGTACACGCATCCATCCGCCTTCGGGCGCCATGACGGCGTGCATAAACTGATTCCAGCCTGTTGCCAGACGTGTTTGCACACCGCCCGGGCCCCAGTCTGTCATGCGTTTTTTGATTTGTGCCGGTGCAAAAAACAGGACAGGTCGCGCGCCGGGCAAATTGGCGCCGCCGCCCAATTCTTCCCAGTGCGTGCCGCCAACGGCGCAGCTGTATTTCATGTTGTCGTTGAAATGGTGATGCAGGCGACTGCGCAATTGCCCGTTTCCTGCCATATCGACATACACCACGGACTGACTGGCATCGAGCGTCTCGACTTGATCATAGGTGAGTACCTGATCGTAAATTCCCAGACTTTGGACAAAGGCCTGGTTGCCGGCAGAAGTCAGGCCGACGATTTTATAAGCCTTATCGCGCCGTAGCGACAACATGAAAGCCAGACCGTAAGCGGTCTTGCTGGATGCACTGGAAATCAGCACGGTGTCGGCGCCAAAGAACTGATTGTCCTCCAGAAAATCGTCGATCATGAACGAAGTGACGAACAGCGGGCGCAACAGGACTTGCACATCTTCGGACTCTTTCGTATAGCCAGGATCAGCCGTTGTGCGCAGGTATTGGTTGTACAAACCATGCATAGCCTGGCGATGTTCGGCGCCGTCATTGAATCCGCTGGCACTGACGCGCACCGGCGTCACAGTCAGATGTGAGGCCATCGGGTAATAACCGTAAAACCGCTCGCCCACTGCAATGCCGTCAACGTTAGAAGCAATCACATCGCCAAAACCCCACACCGGGATATTGCCCCAGCCCTCTTGCGTTGGGAAAAAATCCCAGTATTTCATTGCATTGCCAAACGCGGCATATGTCACGTTATTCGATGTGAAGGCAAACTGGTCGACCTTGAGTACGACTTGCCCTTCCGGTAAATTTTCAGCGGTCGGCACCTCCAGCGCGACCACTTTGCACTCGGGCAGATGGGATTTTTTTACGATGAATTCTATGGGCTGATTGTTCATAGTGTCTCGATGATTGTCTTTGTAGTGGGCGAAAAAATAAGTATTGCATGATTCGGCAAAATTTTCCGGTCAGCGTCGTGCTGAGTACCGGCATCCCGTACGAAGCCGATCGTATTTGTCATTCTTTTCTTCTATTGCGCGCTACCTCACACGCTACCTTACACGCCGTCTCAGGCCAAATCTCACGCCGTACTTCACGCCATTTTTTGCGCCATCCACGCCGCATTTTTACCATTGATCGCATTTCCATTGTGACACCGGAGCTGCACTTTTAATCTGGCGCTGCATCTGGCAAACACCACCGGGATAGACGCAAAGACTGACCCGCATCGTTTCTACAAGTTGACGTGGCCAATGCATGCGCATCCTCATTTCATACTTTTAAAGGAGTACACAATGTCTGTCTTTCACACACCATCCCGTCACATTGCCCGTCAATTAGTGATCGTCAGCAGCCTGTTGATCATTTCTACCGGCAATGCTCTGGCTTTTTCCGAACCGCAGTTTCAATCAGCTTTTCAGCAATTTATGCAACCGTCCGGCCAAGGGGCTGAAGAGCACGCGGCAACGGCATTCAAGGATTTATTAAAACAAGAACCGGCGAATCCTCTGTTAATGGTGTATGCCGGTGCCGCAACCAGCAAACTCGCTGCCACCACGATGTTTCCGTGGAAAAAAATGTCCTACGCCGAAGAAGGCCTGGCGATGATAGATAAAGCCCTGCAACTGAGTGCCGCCAGTACCGGTGCGCAAACACACGGCGCTACGCCGGTCGCACTGGAAGTGCAATTTGTCGCATCCACCACCTTTTTGGCAGTGCCAGGATTCATGCACCGCGCAGACCGCGGAAGCGCATTGCTGAACGGTGTTCTGACAGACAAGGATTTTGACCACGCCGCCCTGCCATTTCGTGGCGCGGTCTGGATGCATGCGGCCAGACTGGCATTGCAACAGCAACGCAAGGACGAAGCTCGCCGCCTGCTGAATCAGGTCATTCAACATCAGGCGCCGCAAGCTGCTGCTGCCAGCGACATGTTGAAAGGACTCGCATCATGAGCCACGCTGCCGTCATTGAATTGCGTGACGTGTACAAATCCTATCAACTCGGCGCACACTCAGTCCATGCACTGCAAGGTGTCGATCTGGCCGTGCAGCGCGGTGAATTGCTGGCGCTGACCGGCCCCTCCGGCAGCGGCAAAAGCACCATTCTGAATCTGTGCGGACTGATCGATCAGGCCGATGCGGGCGATGTCTTATTAAATGGCACCGACATCCGTCATCTCAACGAAACGCAGCGCACGCTGCAAAGGCGCGACACGATTGGGTTCATCTTCCAGAGCTTTAATCTGGTGCCGGTCATGACGGTGGCTGAAAACGTTGACTATCCATTGTTTTTAACTGGCGTGCCGCTGGCAGAGCGACGCGAACGGGTAGCCGCCCAGCTGAAAGCGGTTGGCTTGCACGAGCACGCCGAACATCTGCCAGATGCCTTGTCCGGCGGCCAACGTCAACGCGTCGCCATCGCGCGGGCATTGATCAAACGCCCGAGCCTCGTGATTGCCGACGAACCGACAGCCAGCCTCGATTCGCATACGGCCGATCAGGTGCTCGATCTGATGCGCGAACGCGGCCATGCCGAAGGCGCGGCCTTTGTCATCGCCAGCCACGATGACCGCTTGACGCGCCGCAGCGACCGTATTGTTTCTTTACTGGATGGGAGATTGCAATGAAACCGGACTGGATAGACCTGACCTGGGTGCGCTTTGCGTTTCACAACAGCCTGCGCAATCGTCGTCGTTCGCTGGTCACGGTATCGGTGGCAGCGCTCGGCACCGCAGCGATTTTGCTGGCTGGCGGCTTTGCGTATTCAACCTATGAAGGATTGGCACAAGCTGCCGCACGCAATACCGGCCATCTGATCGTCGGTAAACCGGCACACTTTACCACTGATGAAGACGTGCCCTTACAACATGGCATCGACGATGCTGCAGCACTGCAAACCAAGATACTCAGCGATCCGGCGGTGCGCTATGTGTTACCGCGTGTCGATTTCAGCGGGCTGATCAGCAATGGCGACAAGTCCACCATCATGCTGGCCGTCGGCATCGATCCGAATGCCGAATTTGCTGTCAAAGGTCCTTTTCTGAAAGTCATGGAAGGCGAACTGCTGCAACCGAATGCCAAGGAAGCAGAAATCGTCATCGGCGACGCACTTGCCCGCAGCCTGAAAGCCAAAACCGGCAGCAGCCTGACACTGCTGGTCAGCACCACCGATGGCGCGCTGAATGCGCTCGATGTACGGGTGCGCGGCCTGGTCTCGACGGGCGTGCCGGACATGGATAAACGGTTGGTATACACCGACATCAAGACTGCACAAAAATTGCTGAACACACAGCGCGTTTCCAGTCTCGGTGTGTTCCTCAATAATATGGATGCCACGGCGGATGCCCAGCAAAGACTCAGCAGCGCATTGCCAGGCATGACCGTGCAAAGCTGGCTGGATCAGGCATTTTTCTATCGCTCGGTGAAAGACTTGTACAACCGCATCTTTGGTGCGCTGGGTGCCATCATCAGTGTCATCGTGGTGTTTGTCGTTGCCAATGCAATGGCGATGGCCATCATAGAAAGAACCCGCGAAATCGGCAGCCTGCGGGCAATGGGCACCTTGCCAGGGCAGCTGGTACGCAGCTTTTCGTTTGAAGGCATGTTCCTCGGCGGCACCGGCGCCATTGTCGGCGCCCTGATCGCGCTGGCAGTTGCCCTGTTACTGCTCGTGTTTCCAGTAGAAATGCCACCACCACCTGGTCGCTCGAGCGGTTACCCGCTGATGATTACGATCGATGCCGCCATGTACGCCATCACGATACTGATGATGATTGTTCTCTCCATGTTGTCATCCGCCCTGATCGCCCGCCGCACCCTGCGCCAGCCGATTGTCGATGCACTGGCCCATAACTGATACGCCTTTTCAAAACAAGCATCTCACACAACCAGGAATGATCATGAAACGTATTTTGAATTTCGCCCTCCTTCTTCTCCCACTGACGACTGCCGGAGTGCATGCAGAAGAAGTCAGCAGCCTGCTGAAAGCCGCCGACCATTTCCGCGTTGGCACCGACAACATGCAAGTCGAAACCAGTATCGCCACATTTAACCGCGACGGCAGCAAAGAAAAAGAACGTAACTACATGGTCTTTTCACAAGCCAACCGGCAGTCGCTGGTACTGATGCAAAGCCCGGCAGAAAAAGGTCAGAAAGTATTAATGCTGGGCGATGATTTCTGGATGCTGATGCCCGGCAGCCAGCGCCCGATGCGGATCACGCCCATGCAAAAATTGCTGGGTGACGCCTCCATCGGCGACATCGCCACCATGAGCTGGGCTCAGGATTACGACGGTAAAGTCGTCGGTGAAGAACAATGCGACAAACGCCCCTGTCTGCATCTGAGCCTGAACGCCAATCGCAAATCGGTCGCCTATCAACACATCGAATTATGGATCGGCAAGCAAAGGCACGAGCCGATCAAAGCCGATCTGTATGTGCAATCCGAAAAACTTGCCAAGCAAGCGAGCTTCATTCTGGAGGCCACAGCGAATGCGACAGGCGTCAGCGAAATGGTCTTGCTGGATCAACTCAGCAGCCACAAAGAAACGCGCGTTCGCTATCTGAGTCGTCATGTCCGCACGGTGCCTGAGCAATGGATGAACCCCATGTTTTTAGCCAAAAATCCCAGCCTGGAGTAAATCATGCCTGCACCAAAATTGCCTTTGCTGAACGCCTTGCTTTCCGTGGTTTTGCTTCATCTTGCAAGCAGCACTGCGCAAGCGCAAACCACGACCGATCTGTTGAAGAGTCTGGACATCAGTGGTCAGGTGCGTACCCTGATCAGTGCCACTGCCAGTAACGATGCCAGCCCGACGGCACTCGCCAATCAGCAGATTCCCGGCGTCATTTCCAGCACGACGCAACAAGGTGTGGCAGAAGCCGAGCTGCATGTCAGCAGCAAAAGCATCAGCGCCATTGCGACGGTGCAAGGCTTGCTCAGTCAGCATGGGGCCAACGGCAGCAGTAACGCCGGCGACCCCGCCACGCAGGCCAGCGTCTGGCTCAATGAACTGGTCGGCAATATCAATGCAGGAGCATGGCAATTGAGTGCAGGTAAAAAAATCGTTGGCTGGGATGTCGGCTACGGCTTCCGCCCCAACGACGTGGTGCAGCAAGAAAAGCGCCGTACCCTGATCAGCACCACCGCCATTGGCCGACCATTGGCGATGGCAGAATATTTTGACGCCAGCAATGCCGTGGCGCTGGTCTGGGTTAACCCATCGCACAGCGCCACCAGCGATACAGTACAGGAACAAGCCTTTGCCGCGCGCGTCTATCGCCGCGAAGGCAATCTGGACTGGCATGGCTTTGCACGCTATGGGCAAGTCACTGGCAGCAGCGTGGGTGCCGCCGCCGCCTGGGTTGCCAGCGACGCGCTGGAGCTGCATGCGTCGGCACGCATAATGCAACATGCGCCTGGCCTCACCTCCACCGCCGCACCCGGCGCACTATTACGTAGCTCACCGTGGCAAGCACAATTACAAGACCAACGCAGTCAGGTGCTGATCGGAGCCAATTTTACGACGGAAAGTCAGCACAGCTTTTTCCTGGAAGCCTGGTGGGACGGCACAGCCCTCGCCGATTCGCAATGGCAAGCGTGGCGCCAACGCAATCTGCAACTGCACAATAGCGCAGCCATGCTGCCACAGTATCAGCGCGAAATCGGCTACAACCTGGCCTGGCAAAATCAAGCCCTGTCAGCCTCCGCCAACCTGCGCAGAAAAAACCTGTTTGCACGCTGGAGCTGGCAAACCGGCCCGTGGGAAACCGCCTGCGACCTGTTGTGGACACCAGAAGACCGCGGCCACGTCGCCACCGTCGCCTTCGCCTGGCAAGGCGACCGCACCCGCATCGACAGCGGCATCCGCTTTTACGGCGGCCCCACCAGCGCCGTACTGGCACAACTCCCCGATGCCCGCACCGCGTATGTATCGGCGACCTGGGAGTTTTAAAAAAAACGGAAATACATCGTTACAATATTGCTACGTTAAGCGTAAATTTATTGTGTCGCGTGAAGATTGTCATTTCATAGCGACGCAATGGACATTGCCCTTGTTGACTTAGGAAATGAATGACAAAGCTTTTTCA
>JAGWUK010000134.1 GCA_028868455.1 Burkholderiales bacterium
CGCTTTAAGACTAGTAAGACATATACTCCCTCATTTTTTAATTTATGCAGGCATGGCGGCGGCAGTTTGCAACGCCAGCCTGCTCTCTATCATGGCGCAATAGGCGGGATTGAGTTCAAACCCGACAAAATCACGGCCACAACGCTTGGCAGCGACGGCGGTAGTACCGCTGCCCATGAAAGGGTCAAGTACGATCCCGCCGGGTGGGCAGGATGCCTTGATCATGCGCTCAATGATTTCAAGCGGTTTTTGCGTCGGGTGTTCTTCACGTTCGGCGTGTTCGCGATGCAGACGCGACACGCTCCAGATATCTTTCGGGTTAAATCCCAGTTCCAGCCATTTGGCACCTTCAAACACTTTACGGCTGCGCGCCTTTTTGGTTTCGGCGTCGTAAGGAATGCGGATTGCATCCAGATCGAAATAATAATCTTTGGCCTTGACGAAAAACCCGATGGTGTCGTGCACCGACGAGTATTTGCGCACACTGCCGCCCATTGACGGCACGCGCCGGTCCCAGATGATTTCATTGACCATCGTCATGCGCTGCTTTAACAGCACGAACACTTCCGGCGAATAGCGCCAGGTCAGGAAAATATACAGACTGCCATTGGGACGCAACTTGGGTAGCGCCAGATCGATCCATTGCACCATCCAATCCAGATACGCAGCGGATTCGAGCTTGTCAGAATCATTGCCATAGTCTTTGCCCAAACCGTAGGGTGGATCGGCCAGCAATAAATCGACGCTGCCATCGGGCAAGCGCGCCAGACCAGTCAATGCGTCTTCGCAAAAAATACGGTTACGCCAGTCTTGACTCATCCTTGGCTACTCATCACTTATTTCAGCCTCAGCTCGGCACTGCGTGCATGCGCCTGCAAACCTTCGCCATACGCCAGTTCTGCGGCGACTTTGCCGAGCGTTTGCGCTCCTTGTTCGCTGACGTAAATAACGGAGGAACGTTTCTGAAAATCGTACACACCCAGCGGTGAAGAAAAGCGCGCCGTACGCGAAGTCGGCAACACATGGTTCGGGCCTGCACAATAATCGCCGAGTGCCTCCGAAGAATAGCGCCCAAGAAACAGCGCACCGGCATGGCGAATCTGATCCGCCCATTGCTGCGGTTGTTCAGCAGAGATTTCCAGATGTTCGGCTGCAATACTGTTGGCAATGGCACATGCCTCTGCCATGTCACGCACCTTGATCAGGGCACCGCGATTGGCCAGCGATGTCCGTATCACTTCGTGACGCGGCATGCCCGGCAACAGCCGCGCAATGCTGGCCTGCACCGCTTCGATATAGGCCGCATCGGGGCAAAGCAAAATCGACTGCGCCAGTTCATCGTGCTCGGCCTGCGAAAATAAATCCATCGCCACCCAGTCAGGATCGGTCGTGCCATCGCACAGCACCAAAATCTCGGACGGTCCGGCAATCATGTCGATACCGACCGTGCCAAACACGCGGCGTTTGGCGGCAGCCACATAGGCATTGCCAGGGCCGACGATCTTATCGACTTGCGGGATGGTCGCCGTACCATACGCCAATGCACCGACAGCTTGCGCACCGCCAATTGTGAAAACACGATCGACGCCGGCGATGGCCGCAGCGGCCAGTACCAGCGGATTTTTTACGCCATCCGGCGTCGGCACCACCATGATGATTTCCTGCACACCCGCCACCTTGGCCGGAATCGCATTCATCAGCACAGACGACGGGTAAGCCGCTTTACCACCTGGCACATAAATGCCAACACGATCCAGCGGCGTGACTTTTTGCCCGAGCACTGTGCCATCCGCCTCGGTATAGCTGAAACCGGCCGAGCCACATTCTGCTTTTTGCCGTTCGTGATAAGCGCGCACGCGTTGCGCGGCGGCCTGCAAGGCAGCGCGACGCTCTGGCGCCAACGCATCCAGCGCCGCCTGCATTTCAGCTTGCGACAATTCAAGCGCAGCAACACTGTCGGCGTCCAAACGATCAAAGCGCTGGGTTGCCTCCAGCACGGCGGCGTCACCATGCATTTTGACGCTGGCCAGTATTTGTGCTGCGGCACGGTCTATCGCCTCATCCTCACTGGCTTCAAATGCCAGCAAAGACGACAATTTGGCGGAAAAATCGGGTTCGGCTGAATCCAGCCGCGCAATCAGGGATGCCATGCGATTCTCTTCAGATAAGTCAGTTAATTTGCTGCCGCAGCCCTTGCCACAGAGGCGCGGTCAAAGGCTTCGAGTATAGGTTGCAGACGTTCGCGTTTTAATTTCAGCGAGGCCTGATTCACTACCAGACGTGAAGAAATGTCCATGATGTGCTCAACCTCCACCAGATTATTGGCGCGCAATGTGCTGCCGGTACTGACCAGATCCACAATCGCATCCGACAAGCCAACCAGCGGCGCCAGCTCCATGGAACCGTACAGTTTAATCAGATCAACGTGCACGCCCTTACTGGCAAAGTGCTCACGCGCTGTTTCCGTGTACTTGGTCGCCACGCGCAAGCGCGCGCCCTGCCGCACCGCATTGACGTAATCAAAACCAGCCGAAACCGCGACCGACATGCGGCATTTGGCGATCTGCAAATCGATAGGCTGGTACAAACCTTCGCCGCCGTGTTCGTACAAAACGTCTTTACCTGCCACTCCGAAATCCGCCGCGCCATATTGCACATAAGTTGGCACATCGGAAGCGCGTACGATAATGACACGCACGTCGGCATCATTGGTTGGCAAAATCAGCTTGCGTGATTTTTCCGGGTCTTCCATGACGCGGATGCCAGCTGCTTCCAGCAATGGCAGGGTTTCTTCAAAAATGCGGCCTTTGGACAAAGCCAATGTCAATTGCGCTGTCATTATTTCACTCGCTGAATATTGGCGCCGACTGCCGACAATTTCACTTCAATACGATCGTAGCCGCGATCCAGATGATAGATGCGGTCAATCAGCGTTTCGCCCTCGGCGACCATACCGGCAATCACCAGCGAAGCCGAAGCGCGCAGATCAGTCGCCATCACTGGCGCGCCAATCAATTTATCAACACCGCTGACGACAGCCGTATGCCCGTCGATTTCAATATTGGCGCCGAGGCGGTTCATTTCCTGCACATGCATGAAACGATTTTCAAAAATAGTCTCAGTCACGCGGCTGGTTCCCTGCGCAATGCAGTTTAATGCCATGAACTGCGCCTGCATATCGGTGGGAAAGCCCGGATACTCCGTGGTGCGGAAACTGATTGCTTTCGGACGGCTGCTCATTTGCGCGCGTATCCAGTCCGGTCCTGCGGTCAGAATCACACCAGCTTCACGCAATTTGTCGAGTGCCACATCCAGAATATCGCTGCGGGTATTGGTGACCCGGATATCGCCACCGGTCGCGGCGACAGCGCAAAGGAAGGTTGCTGTTTCGATGCGATCGGCAATCACAGTATGTGTCGCAGCGTGCAGCTTGGATACGCCCTGAATGACCAGCCGGTCTGTACCTATGCCTTCGATTTTCGCACCCATTGCCACCAGCAAATTCGCCAGATCGGTGACTTCCGGTTCACGCGCTGCATTCTCCAGCACGGTTTCGCCATCTGCCAGCGTCGCTGCCATCAACAGGTTTTCAGTACCGGTCACGGTAATCATGTCGGTGACGATGCGCGTACCTTTCAGGCGTTTCGCTTTCGCATGGATGTAACCGGCTTCAATCGTGATCTCCGCCCCCATCGCCTGCAATCCCTTGATGTGCTGATCGACCGGACGCGAGCCTATGCCGCAACCGCCAGGCAAAGACACTTTGGCTTCGCCGAAACGTGCCAGCAACGGCCCCAGCACCAAGATCGACGCGCGCATGGTTTTCACCAGATCGTACGGCGCTTCCAGCTTATCAATCGCAGCGCCATTCAGGGTCGTGACGCCATCTGTTTGCGTGATCTGCACACCCATCTGACGCAAGAGCTTGAACATCGTGCTGACATCTTGCAGCGACGGGACGTTATGCAATTGCAACTCGTCAGCGGTCAGCAAAGCAGCGCACAGGATGGGCAAGGCAGCGTTCTTTGCGCCAGAAATGGCGATGTCGCCATTTAAGCGGTTACCGCCAGTGATCAGTAATTTATCCATTATGCTTGGTACTCTTCAGGTGTCAACGTCTTCATTGACAGAGCGTGAATCTCTTCGCGCATACGGTCGCCAAGTGCAGCGTAGACCAGTTGATGCCGTTGAATCGGACGTTTGCCTGCAAACGCAGACGATACGATGATGGCGTTGAAATGCTGACCGTCGCCTTCGACTTCCAGATGGGTACATTCCAGACCGGCTGCAATGTAATTCTTGATTTGTTCAGGTGTAGGAAACACGGTGACTCTCTCAATAACAAAATTAGTGACGTAACTTATAACCGCGTTTCAGCATCTGTACGGCTATCGCGGACAAAAGGATGAAAAACACAGAGACAATCGCAAAACTGTAAAAAGGGTCGATATCGGACTTGCCAAAGAAGCCGTAACGAAAACCATCGATCATGTAGAAAAAGGGATTGAAGCGAGAAATAGTTTGCCAGATCGCAGGCAAAGAATGGATAGAATAAAACACGCCGGATAAAAATGTCGCCGGCATGATCAGGAAATTCTGAAATGCCGCCAGCTGGTCAAATTTTTCTGCCCAGATGCCCGCAATCAAACCCATGGTTCCCAGCATGGCGGCACCGAGCAAGGAAAAAATCACTATCCACCATGGCGCAACAAAGCTCAGATGCGTCATCCAGACTGTCACGATGAATACGCCCGCGCCGACGGCCAGTCCGCGCAGAATTGCCGCCAGAACATAGGCGCCATATAGCTCCCAATGCGACAAAGGCGGCAATAAAACGAAAACCAGGTTACCGGTGATCTTGGATTGAATCAGCGATGAAGAAGAGTTCGCAAAGGCATTTTGCAAGACGCTCATCATCACCAGTCCCGGCACCAGAAATGCCGTGTATTTGACGCCTGGATAAACTTGCACATGATCTTCCAGCACATGGCCGAAGATCAGCAGATACAACAAGGACGTCATGATAGGAGCGGTAATGGTCTGGGTTGCCACCTTCCAGAAACGCAACACCTCTTTGTACAGCAACGTATTAAAACCAGTCATGCCTGTCATTGATTTAGCCCTCCATGATTTGCAGGAAGACATCTTCCAGATCGGCTTGCAGCAGTTGCAAATCTTCCAGCACGCAGCCAGCCATGCGCAGGTCAGCCAGCATATTTTCGACTTGTCCGTAATCCGTCACGCGCAGGAAAAACTGGCGCGGGTCCGAAGGCGTTTCGTGACTGATGACCGCACTTTGCAGGCTGCCAGGCAAATTCACATTGCCTGCTGCACTCAGCGTCACGCGTAATTGCGAACCGGAAATGCGTTTGATCAAGGCAGCGGTACTGTCCAGGGCCACCACTTTGCCTGATTTCAGCATCGCGATGCGGTTGCACAGCGCCTGGGCTTCTTCCAGGTAATGCGTCGTCAGCACTACCGTATGCCCTTCGCGATTCAGTCTGGCGACGAATTGCCATAAAGTTTGGCGTAATTCAACATCAACACCGGCAGTTGGCTCATCGAGCACGATGACCGGCGGCTTGTGGACTAATGCCTGCGCAACCAGCACGCGTCGCTTCATCCCGCCGGACAAAGCGCGCATATTGGTGTCGGCTTTATTGGTCAGATCGAGGTTTTCCATCACCTCATCTATCCATTTGTCATTATTTCTCAAGCCGAAATAGCCGGATTGCATGCGCAGAGTTTCACGCACAGTAAAAAATGGGTCGAACACCAGTTCTTGCGGCACCACGCCGAGGTTACGGCGCGCATTGCGATAATCGCTGACGACATCATGTCCCTGCACGGTCACATTGCCGGCGTCGGCGCGATTCAGTCCGGCGATGATGGAAATCAGCGTGGTTTTGCCAGCGCCGTTAGGCCCGAGCAAACCGAAGAATTCGCCTTCTTCAATCGAAAGCGAAACGCCACCCAGCGCTTGCAGCGACTGGTAACGTTTTTGAATATTGGTAATTTGTATGGCTGCCATCTGGCTTGCTTGCACTAAGGTGCCCCAAGGTATCAGGAAATCCTGAAGAATTGCCACGCATGTGGCGAAACCTTTGATTATAGGGGATTTTTTGTTTCCGGATTGAAGCACTGCACGCAATTGCAGCAATGGAATGCAGCACCTCAGCGGGGTTTGCGCCAGCGCAATAAAAAATCAAGGAAGAAAGTTTTATTGCGCCAGCATGGCGAAAAGATTCAATGTCGCCCGGGGACGGCGTTTTGAAATTGCTCAGCGAGTCCGTAGAGCTTGACCAGACTGGTCAGGTCTGCGGGAATGGCATGAAATTGCAGGGTTTTACCTTGCTGCAATGCACAGCGTTGCCATGCGATCATCACTGCAACAGCGGACGAATCAACGCGAGCCAGCCCGGAGAGGTCGAATTCCGACTCTCCGGCACTGATCGCAGCAATACCGGCAGCAACAACTTCATTGGCAGTGTTCTGACTTAACTCGCCTGCGACTTTATACACAACGTACTCCGTTTGGCTTATTTGGATGCAGTTTTACCATTGCTGGCTGCTGCCAGTCGCTTGTTCTTTTCAGCCAGCGCCTTGATCAGGCCATCAATTCCGGATTTACTGATTTCAGCAGTGAAAGTGCCCTTGTACGTTTCCACCAGCCAGGCTCCCAGAACATTGATGTCATAAATCTTCCAGCCGCCAGGCATTTTTTGCAGACGATAATTCAACTGAATTGGTTCGCCACGCGACTGAATCACTTGCGAACGGACTTCCACTTCGGTGTCTTCCGGTGCGGCGCGCATAGGTTTGAACTCTACGCGTTGGTCCTTGATCTGCGAAATTGCGCCGGAATAAGTGAATACCAGCAGACTACGGAATTCGTTCGTCAATTGCTGTTGCTGTTCCGGCGTTGCAGAACGCCAGTTTTTGCCGGCAGCCAGCGAAGTCATTCTCTGGAAATCGATATACGGCAGAATTTTGCTCTCAACCAGTTCATAGACGCGTTTTTGATTGCCGCCTTGAATGTCCTTGTCATTCTTGGCAATATCCAGAATTTCCTGACTCAGTCGTTTCATCAACTGATCAGGCGCCTCTTCCGCTGCCATGCCGGGCGCAGCAAATGCCAGGCTGGTGAACGCGAATAAGAAAAATCGTTTAATTAAAGTTTTCATCATTGTTTATCCTCTGTATGCGGCCTACCTACCGCTATTAACCTGTCAACCGGAACGATGGTTGACGGTCGTCATAATTTCTTACAAATGATTGCGACGCCTGGGCGCCACAAAAATCTGCCAAATTGGTCAATCGTCGTCCGGATTGACTTGTCCTTCGCGTCTTTGCAAATAGGCATCACGAATAAAGACGTATTTATCCAGTGCCGCTTCTTCGATCAAAGTGCCCGCATCCAGAACCGAAGCACGCTTTTCCACCAGGCGCAGCACGCTGCCAGAATTACGGACATACACCGGCTTGTGATACGACCAGAGATCACCTTTGAAATCGATTGGTGTCGCGGCCGCATCACGCAAAGTGGATGAGCCGAGTAAAGGCAAGACCAGGTACGGTCCCG
>JAGWUK010000135.1 GCA_028868455.1 Burkholderiales bacterium
GTGGCAATTGGAGAAATTGGTCTGGACTTTTTCGTTCCGGCGTTGACGCAAAGTCCCTTGCGTGAAAAGCAGGAATTTTTTTATACAGAACAATTGAAAATTGCCCGCGACTTTGATTTGCCAGTGCTCCTGCATGTCCGTCGTTCGCAAGACATTATCCTGAAGCACTTGCGTCGCATCCGTGTGGTGGGCGGCATCGCGCATGCATTCAATGGCAGCGCACAGCAAGCGGCGACATTTGCAGGCTTGGGTTTTAAGCTCGGTTTTGGCGGCGCCATGACGTATACACGTGCCTTGCAGATTCGTCGCCTGGCGGCGGAATTGCCGCTCAATCTGATTGTGTTGGAAACCGATGCGCCGGATATTCCGCCTAGCTGGATCAAGGACGTTCCCAATAGTCCGGCGCAATTGCCGCAGATCGGCAAGGTGCTGGCTGATTTGCGCAATATGCGCATCGACGACATTGCTGAAGCGACCAGCGCCAATGCCTTTGCCGTCTTACTCAGAATGCGGCAAGACTGATTCCATGCGCGCCGCCATCATCGCATTCGTCATTGGTGTCGCGCTATTGCAGCAACAGTCCAGCTTATTGCGTTTGCCGTTGCTGACGGGGATGGCATTGTTCGCGGCGGTTCTGTATTACGGGTTTGGCCAGCGAACTGGAGCAATCAGGTACCGATATTTGTGCGTGGGCGTGCGTTGCTTGTGTAGTGCTGCCGCTGGATTTATCTGGGCCAGCGCAATGGCACATTGGTATTTGCATGAATCGCTGCCTGCTGTATGGGAAAACCGCGATATCACCGTGATTGGCGTGGTAGATAGTTTGCCGCATCAGTTTGAGCAGGGCGTACGGTTTAATTTTGCGATTGAACATGTGCTTCGGGATTCGGCAACCGGAGACGCACCGGCAATACCTTCCAGAGTGGCTTTGTCCTGGTACGGCAATGCGCGAGGAAACCGCCAGACTGTCGCCGAGATTCACCCTGGCGAGCGCTGGCAATTCACAGTGCGACTGAAGCGGCCAAACGGCAGCGCCAATCCGGATGGATTTGATTATGAGGTCTGGTTGCTGGATCAGCGATTGCGTGCAACCGGTGCCGTGCGCAATGAGACTGCGGCGTCATTGCAGAACCGGCGCCTGGATACCTTCGTCTGGAGCGCCAACAACTGCATTCAGCGTGCGCGTGAAACCTTACGCACCCGTATTTTGGCGGCATTGCCGGAGCATCCTTATGCTGGTGTGTTGGTGGCATTGGTTGTTGGTGATCAGCGCGAAATCAATCAATCGGACTGGACGGTTTTCAATCGCGCTGGCATCGGGCATCTGATCAGTATTTCGGGTCTGCACATCACGATGATTGCAGGCTTGTTTGCTGCGGGGGTGTTTTACCTTTGGCGGCATTCCTTTTTTATCGGAGACGCATTGCCTTTGCGTCTGCCAGCGCAAAAAGCAGCGGTCATCGCAGGCGCACTGGCGGCATTGTTGTATGTTGCCCTCGCGGGGTTTGGTGTACCTGCACAGCGAACCATGTATATGTTGCTGGTGGTGGCAGTTGCGGTCTGGAGCGGGCGCATTGCCAATTTTTCTTTGGTGCTGTGTCTGGCGCTGGGAGCGGTTGTTTTCCTCGATCCGTGGGCAGTTTTGTGGCCGGGATTTTGGCTATCGTTTTCAGCCGTGGCGCTGATCGTTTATGCCACTGGCGGGCGCGTTGACGTCGCACAAGATACTGAATCACGACCAGCACAAGCGTGGCGTGCCAACGTTTTACAAACCTTAAAAAATGCCAGTGCCACGCAATATGCGGTAACGATAGGGCTGGTACCTTTGACGATGCTGTTGTTCGGGCAGGTTTCTGTGATCAGTCCATTGGCCAATGCGGTGGCTATTCCTCTGGTGAGCCTGGTTGTGACGCCCTTGGCTTTGGTTGGCAGCATTTTGCCGTCGCCGTTGTCGGTCTGGGTGCTGCAATTCGCGCATACGTGCGTTGCATTGCTGGCGCAATTGCTGAGCGCATTGAGCAGTTTTTCATTTGCTGTCTGGCGTGCCCCTTTGCCGTCGTTTGGGGTATTTACGCTGGCGATGGGTGGGACATTCTGGTTGATGGCGCCACGCGGCTGGCCTTTGCGTTACCTGGGGTGGTTTTGTTGGTTGCCATTGTTGTTGCAAACACCGCAGCACCCGCCCGAACGCACGTTGACGGTAACGGCGCTGGATGTCGGGCAGGGCATGGCATTGTTGCTGGAGACTTCGCAGCATCGGCTGCTGTACGATACGGGCCCAGCTTATTCACCGGAGTCGGACAGTGGCAGCAGGGTGATCGTGCCATATCTGAATGCACGCGGCATTCATCATCTCGACACAGTCGTGGTTTCGCATAATGACAGCGATCACTCGGGCGGCGCATTGAGCGTCATGCGACAGATTCCGGTCGATGTGCTGCTATCCTCGCTTTCGCTGGAGAGTCCGATTGTCAGCGGCGCACCAGTACACAGGCGTTGCATGGCCGGACAGCACTGGGAATGGGATGGGGTGCAATTCGACATTTTGCAACCAGTCGGCGCCAGTTATGACAGTGTGAAATGGAAGCCGAATGCGCGCAGCTGCGTATTGCGGGTCGCGACGGCGAAATATGTCATGTTGCTGCCCGGCGACATCGAGGCGGTACAGGAAGATGAAATGATTCATAGCCTTGGCGACCGCTTACATGCGGACGTGTTGCTGGCACCACATCACGGCAGTGGTACGTCTTCCACGCCAGCGTTTTTGCAGGCAGTGCATCCGACGCTGGCTGTATTTCAGGTTGGCTATCTGAATCGTTATCACCACCCGAAAGCTGAGGTGTTTCAGCGTTACGCTGATTTTGGAGTAAAACGTCTAAGAACCGACGAAACGGGTGCAATCACATTACAATTCGGCACATCATTGCAATTTTCCGAATTCAGGCAACAGCACGCGCGTTACTGGTATCGCAAGTAGCGCAGACACTCAGGTAACCATGTCCGCACAAATTCAGTCAGCAACTTCGCAACCCATCATTCATTTTGTTCACGGCAACAGCTTTCCTTCCGAAACCTACCGGGCGTTTTTTGAATATCTGCGTCCTCAGTATGACGTGCAATATTTGCCTATGGTTGGCCATAATCCTGTCTATCCAGTCACCGACGGCTGGAAACACCTGACGCAGGAATTGATCGATACCCTGATCGCGCGCTATACGCAACCAGTGATTCTGGTCGGCCATTCACTGGGCGGTATCTTGTCGTTGATGGCAGCCAGGGCGCGTCCTGATCTGGTACGTTGCGTCGTCGTACTGGATTCGCCAATCGTGGCTGGCTGGCGTGCAATGTTGTTGCGGATTTTCAAGACACTCGGTCTGGACAAGAAATTTTCACCGGCCCGTTTTTCAGAAAAACGGCGTAATCGCTGGGCTGATGCCGAAGCTGCTTATCAGCATTTTGCGTCCAAAGAAATGTTCGCCATCTGGCCGCCGGAAGTGTTGCGTGATTACATACGCGCTGGCATCAAGCCTGATGGCGATGGCGTGACACTGACGTTTAGCAGGGAAATTGAAACAGCCATCTACCAGACTTTGCCACATAATCTGGGCCGTCTGGTGCGCAGGCCGCCGGCAGTGCCAGTCGGATTTGTCGGTGGAACAGAATCAATAGAATGCAGTCAGGCCGGGATGTCGGCCACCAGAAAAATCATGGGAAATCATTTCAAGCTGATTCAAGGCGGGCATCTGATTCCCATGGAAGTGCCGGCGCAAACCGCCGCTGCGGTACTTGACATGATCCAATCCTTTAACTTGCCTCCCGTTTCGAACTCATGATCTCTTCACTACAAATTAAAGCAGGTCTCTCAGGTATGGCCCTGATATTGGCAACACCTCTGGTGCTGGCGGAAACCGTTGACGCGCTGCCGTCTTGGCAGGAATTTAAGCAAGTCAGGGATGCCGGGCGCAGCGTTTGGCAATTGACGATTGATAATGACAGCCTGCTGCTGAAGAAAGACGATGGTTTTTATACCAGTGGCAACAAGATTGCCCAGACCTTTGTGCACAACACGGATCTGCAATCTGTCAGTTATGGCTGGTATCTGGGACAGGATTTGTATACGGCATCCGATATTAATTTGTTGCCTTCGCAGATCGCTGCCAACGATCATCCGTACGCTGGCTGGATTTATGGCGGCGTGTTTCGTGAAACGATGAAAGCAAGCGGTCAGAGCCTGCGATTCGGGCTGGAACTTGGTTGCCTTGGTCCATGTGCCGCAGGCGAATGGAGTCAGACCCATCTGCATCGTTTGCTGCATCAGCCTTTGCCGCAAGGCTGGAGCACGCAACTTAAAAATGAATGGGGTGCCGTACTGTCAGCAGAAGTTTCTCCAGGACGTCTGCTGCCCATGTCCGGCGTTGATCTGACACCAAAATTAAAGGCGCGGCTGGGCAATATTTTTACCGATGCCAGTGCGGAATTAACCTTGAGGGCGGGTCATTTGAATGTCTTGCCAGAGCAGTCCGCCAGCTATGGATTTGCACGCGTTGAGTTGAAGGCGGTTGCCTATAACGCGACTTTACAGGGTGGCTATTTTAACGATGAGCACACTGGCATTTCGCCAAAGACAGCGGTGGGTGAGATTGAGTTGGGCTATTTGTGGCGTGACGGTAAATACGGTCTCGGTGCGTCGGTATTGCGCCGCAGCAATGAGATTAAAGAGTTGTCGAACGGAACGGGGGCACAGAACTTTGCAAGAGTACAAATATTTTATGCGATGTAAATGAAATTCTCCGTTTTTACGAGCGGGAGATTCGCGCAGCCCTGGCTTGCTGATGTATAATTCGAATTTCCCGCTTGTGCCGTTCGGCACCTTCTGCAATGACTAAGTTTGTATTCGTTACGGGGGGCGTAGTCTCCTCTCTGGGCAAAGGTATTGCTGCTGCCTCTCTCGCTGCGATTCTTGAATCTCGCGGCCTCAAAGTCACTATGCTCAAACTGGATCCGTATATTAACGTTGATCCTGGCACCATGAGCCCATTTCAGCACGGTGAAGTGTTCGTTACCGATGATGGCGCTGAAACCGATCTGGATCTCGGCCACTATGAACGCTTCATCAGTGCGAAGATGAAGAAAGTCAATAACTTCACTACCGGTCAGATTTATGAATCTGTGATTCGTAAAGAGCGTCGTGGTGAATATCTGGGGAAAACCGTACAGGTCATCCCGCACATTACCAATGAAATCCAGGAATTTATCTACCGCGGCGCTAACGGTGCCGATGTGGCACTGGTTGAAATCGGTGGTACGGTTGGTGATATCGAATCTCTGCCTTTCCTCGAAGCTGCGCGTCAATTAAGCCTGCGTGCAGGTCGCAATGCCGCTGCATTTGTGCATCTGACTCTGGTGCCTTATGTCGCTGCTGCCGGCGAGTTAAAAACCAAACCAACACAACACAGCGTTCAGAAATTGCGTGAAATCGGGATTTTCCCGGATGCTTTACTGTGCCGTGCGGATCGCCCGATTCCGGACGATGAGCGCGCCAAAATTTCGTTGTTCGCCAATGTTCCAGAGGAAGGCGTTATTTCAGTCTGGGATGCCGACACGATCTACAAAATCCCGCAAATGCTGCATGATCAGGGGCTCGATAAAATCGTTTGCGACAAACTGGCTTTGTCGCCGAAACCAGCCGATCTGTCCATGTGGGACAAGCTGATTTATGCTTTGGAAAATCCAAAAGAAGAAGTCTTGATTGGCATGGTCGGTAAATACGTCGACCTGACAGAATCGTATAAATCGTTGACTGAAGCTTTGCGTCACGCAGGTATCCACACTGAAAGCCGCGTCAATATCGAATACGTCGATTCAGAAGAAATTGAAGCACATGGCACCAAGTCGCTGGAGAAATACGACGCCATTCTGGTTCCTGGCGGCTTTGGTAAACGTGGCGTCGAAGGCAAAATCATGGCGGCCCGTTATGCACGGGAAAACAAGATTCCATATCTGGGTATTTGCCTGGGCATGCAAGTTGCGCTGATCGAATATGCGCGGCATAAGGCTGGCCTGACGATGGCGAATTCCACCGAATTCGATCCGGAAACAGAACAGCCAGTAGTCGCGCTGATCAACGAATGGCAAAACCACGACGGCAAAGTAGAAAGCCGCGATGAAAATTCTGATTTGGGCGGCACCATGCGCCTTGGCGCACAGACCTGTGCAATCAAACCGGGTACGCTGGCGGCCGAGATTTATGGCACTGTCGTCACGGAACGCCATCGCCATCGTTATGAGGCAAATAACCATTATCTGAGCCGTGTAGAGGCTGCCGGGCTGGTTGTTTCATCGCGGACAGCGACTGAAGATTTGTGCGAAATCATGGAATTGCCGCGTGACGTACATCCTTGGTATCTGGGCGTGCAATATCACCCTGAATTCAAGTCGACACCACGTGACGGTCATCCATTGTTCATTTCTTTTGCCAAGGCAGCGCTGGCACATAAAAAAGCACAAGGAAATAAAGCATGAAACTTTGCGGATTTGATGTCGGACTGAATCACCCGTTTTTCCTGATCGCAGGTCCTTGTGTCATTGAGTCGCAGCAAATGGCGATGGACACTGCCGGTACGCTGAAGGAAATCACGACAGCGCTGGGGATACCTTTCATTTACAAGTCTTCATTCGACAAGGCGAACCGTTCTTCCGGCGCGTCGTTTCGTGGTTTGGGGATGGAAAAAGGACTGGACATTCTGGCTGAAGTCAAAAAGCAAATTGGCGTGCCAGTGTTGACGGATATCCACGCTATTGACGAAATTGCGCCAGTCGCTGCAGTTGTCGATGTGTTGCAGACGCCAGCGTTTTTGTGTCGCCAGACCGATTTCATTGAAGCCTGCGGGCGCTCGGGTAAACCGGTCAATATCAAAAAGGGGCAATTTCTTGCGCCGCACGATATGGTCAACGTGATTGACAAAGCACGCGCTGCAGCGAAGTCTGCGGGGCTGAATGAAGACAATTTCATGGCATGCGAACGCGGTGTTTCTTTCGGCTATAACAATCTGGTGTCGGATATGCGTTCACTCGCAATCATGCGCGAAACCAATTGCCCTGTCGTGTTTGACGCGACGCACTCGGTGCAACTGCCTGGCGGGCAGGGAACATCTTCTGGCGGGCAGCGTGAATTTGTTCCGGTGCTGGCGCGTGCAGCGATTGCTGTCGGTGTTTCCGGCCTGTTTATGGAAACGCATCCGAACCCGGCAGAAGCTAAATCGGATGGGCCAAACGCCGTTCCTCTGGGACGCATGAAGGAATTGTTGTCCACGCTGATCGAGCTTGATCGCGTGGTCAAGAAAAATGGATTTCTGGAGACCAGTTTTAACTGATCAGCCTTCCAGAAAGCGTCGCCTGCGATTTTCTCATAAGCTAACGCGGGCTAAAGATAGGCGCTGCTGAGTTCATCCTGCTAAAGCCGGACGATGCAAACGGCTTCCGGTTTTAGTGGTTACAAGTATCAAAAGTGGCTTTATCTGCAGGTTCGCTTTACTCTGGCG
>JAGWUK010000136.1 GCA_028868455.1 Burkholderiales bacterium
ACGGGATATTGATGGCCATCGAAAACATCATCGACATCCGCGGCCTGCGCACCCAGTTCGGACGCTCGGTGGTGCATGACCAGCTCAGTCTGCAAGTGCGGCGCGGCGAAATTCTGTCGATCGTCGGCGGCTCAGGCACAGGAAAAACGGTGCTGATGCGCCAGATGCTGGGACTGGAAACGCCAACGCGCGGCAGCATTACCGTATTCGGCGAAAACCTGCACGACCCCAAGGCGCAGCATCTGGAATATCTGCGCAAACGATCCGGCATGCTGTTTCAACACGGCGCGCTGTATTCCGCCCTGACGGTTTTTGAAAACGTCGCGCAACCCATGCGTGAACTGAGAACCATGTCCGAAGAATTGATCACCGACCTGGTGTATCTGAAGCTCTACATGGTGGATATCGCATTTGAGCACGCACAGAAAATGCCGGCAGATTTATCCGGCGGCATGATCAAACGCATCGCGCTGGCACGCGCCTTGGCGCTCGATCCTGAGCTACTGTTTCTGGACGAACCAACCGCCGGACTCGACCCTGATCGCTCGGACAGTTTCGTTAAACTGATACGATCCCTGCATCAACAACTCAGCCTGACTGTCATTATGGTGACGCATGATCTTGATAGCCTGTTTGCGCTATCGAACAGAATTGCGGTGCTGGCAGAAAAAAAAGTCGTTGCGATCGGCGCGCCAAAGGACGTGGTGAACATCGATCATCCGTTTATTGAAAGCTTCTTCCGTGGTGGCCGTGGTCTACGCGCCATGGAAGTGCTGAAAACCCCAACGCTTCTGGAAAACTAAGTATGGAAAGCAGATCCCACGCACTGATGGCGGGCTTTTTTACCATTGCCTTATTGATACTCGCAACCGTCTTTGCGATCTGGTTAGGACGCGACAAAATCCAGCGTTCCCCTTACGAAATCGCCACCAAACTCGGTGTCCCCGGACTGAACCTGCAGGCAGCGGTGCGCTACAAGGGAATTAAAGTCGGCAATGTCACCGATATCGATTTCGATCCCAAAGTACCGGGCCAGATTTTGCTGCGCATCGAAGTCACCCCCGATACGCCGGTGACGACCACGACCTTTGCCACCCTCGGTTATCAGGGCGTAACCGGCATTGCCTTTATTGATCTGGACGATGACGAGCAATCTCCGCAAACACTCACGGCAAGCGCCAGTCAGGTGCAAAACAACACCCTCCCGCGCATACCTCTGCGACCCGGCCTGATGCAAAATCTGGAACAGCGTGGCATGGCGATTCTGAAACAAACCGAACAACTGACCACCAATCTGAATGCCCTGCTCGGCGAAGATAACCGCCGCTCCTTGCGCGCCGCCATTACGCATATTGATCAGGCAGCCAGCGCCTGGGAAGCCCTGCCTGAAAAACTGAATCCGACTGTCAATCAATTGCCTGCGCTGGTACAACAGACACAAGCAACCATGGACAGTTTTAAAACGCTGTCCGCCAATGCCAGTCAGCTGACCGCCAATCTGAATGGGCTCACCAGCAAATTGCAGGCGAATGATGGCCCGCTGGTGCGCTTTAACCAGGCACTGGATCGTGTCAGCAACGATCTCACACTGGAAACCCTGCCACGCATCCACGCGTTGACCGGCGATGCGCGCAACAGCCTGCATTCACTGAACCGCACCAGCGAACTGATTGGTGAACGTCCGCAAAGCATCTTGTTCGGGAACCCGGCACCAGCTCCCGGCCCCGGCGAACCCGGCTTCACTGCACCGAAATAAGGAATATTGATGAAGGCCTTCACTCTTTACCTCGCCTTGGCAAAAATTTGCCTGATGACCATTATCGCCGCCAGCATCAGTGCCTGCTCCGGCGGCGCACCGCTGCAACATCAGCAATATGATTTCGGCCCGCTGATGACCACGAGCGCAGCCGCGACCGTTCCTTCAGACGCACTGCGCCTGAGTCTGGCCGACATCAATGTTCCCGCAGCGCTGGACAGCAATGCCATGCTGTACCGCCTTCAATATGACAATGCCCAGCAATTGAAGCCGTATGCGCAAGCGCGCTGGAGCATGCCGCCAGCGCAATTGCTGGCACAGCGCCTGAAATTGCAAATCGGTCAGCGCGGTGGTTTGCTGGTTAGCAGCACCGATGGCGTCGCCAATCTGCCTGTACTGCACCTGGACTTAAACGAGTTCTCGCAGGTTTTCACCGCACCAGATAAAAGCTATGCCCTGATCAATGTCACGGCCATTGTTTTGCATCGGCATCAGCTCGTCGCGCAGCGCCAGTTTGCATTCCACGTCAATGCGACCAGCGCGGACGCAGCAGGCGGCGCCAAAGCCATGCAGGAAGCGGTTGATCAGATGATTGCCGAACTCCAGCACTGGTTAATTCAACGTCATCCTGAATAAATCGACCTTCGTTATTTGCCAGCCCCCGGCTCACGTTAAACCGGGGAACGTGTTTTTGCTAACGCTGGCCTGAACGTTCCACGGAACTCCGCAACAAACTTGCTTGTCGTAGTGCAAGCTTGTCTGTACTCTGTTCTGCAGAGAAAGGCGAGTACCTGCATACTCAGGCACATCGTCGCTGTCCGACATCCTGATTTATTTAGTTTTTTCTGTAGCGATTTATTTGCCCTGATTTATGAACGAGACGCCATCGACCGAGAGCGCTGAACCGCACAGCGTGTTGCCCGCTTTCCGCAGCTCGCCTTTTTCCCGCGCCAGTCTGGCGGCGTATCTGTTTTTGATTTTGTATGCCAGCTGGTATCCGTTTTCCGGCTGGCAGGCGCATAGTCTGTCGGCGCTGCCCGATGTGATACGCCAGTGGCCGCATTACTGGACCGGTTTTGATGCTGGCATCAATGTCGTCGGCTATATCCCATTTGGCATGCTGATCGTGTTCGCGCTCTACCCTCTGGTCAATCGCTGGTGGGCGGCATTGCTGTCGGCATTGGGTGGGCTGCTGATTTCTGCCGTGGCCGAACTGGTGCAATTCTTCTTGCCCAGCCGTGTTACCTCGCTGCTCGATCTGCTTACCAATGCCTCGGGTGCCTTGATCGGCGCCATTCTCGGTGCGTTGCTAACGCCGCTGATACTGGAAAAAGGACGCCTGCAATTATTGCGCAAACAATGGGTATATAAGGAATCCAGTCGCGATCTGCTGGTGCTCGGCTTATGGCCGATGGCGCAGATCTATCCGCAAGCATACCTGTTTGGACTTGGGCAAATCCTGCCGGTGCTGTCACAGCATCTCAGCGATTTTTTTGATATGGACATTGATATCAGTGCTTTTTTAATGCACGGCATCGAACTCAATGCCGATGAATATCTGCTGTCAGAAACCATTATTACCGCTTGCGGCAGCACGGGTGCGGTGCTGATTTGCCTGAGCCTGCTGAACCGGCATGCGCCCAAAGGTGCGTTATCTCTGTTGCTGTTACTCATGGCGTTGCTGGCAAAAACTCTGGCCTATTCATTGCTGTTCAAACCGGAATATGCGTTTGTCTGGCTGACACCGGGCGCGCGCGGTGGCCTGCTGATCAGTAGCATCATGCTGTACGGATTTTCATTTGCGCCAGTGCATGTGCAAAAGCGTCTGGCCTTGCTGATGCTGACGATTTCTCTGGTCGTGCTGAATCTCGTGACGGACAGCCCGTACTTTGCCGTGACCATGCAGACCTGGGTACAGGGCAAGTTTTTGAACTTCAACGGTGCAGCGCAATTTCTGTCTTTGTTCTGGCCGTTTCTGGCAATGTGGGCCTTATTGCGCAAGCCGCGCCCTGCGTGAAGCTGACCCGGAGCGGGCATTTGCAGTATCATAGGCAGCTTCTTACGATGCACGTTACGGCGTGCACTAACGCGTCAAGCGAGCACACTCCCCATGTCTGATCCTCTCTATTTTCAAAAACACGTCTTTTTTTGCATGAATCAACGCGACGATGGTCGCCCCTGCTGTGCCGATCGCGGTGCCCAGAATGCGCAGGAGCACGCCAAGCGACGCATCAAGCAGATGGATATGAACGGCCACGGCAAAATCCGCATCAACAAGGCAGGCTGTCTGGATCGTTGCGATGAAGGCCCGGTTCTGGTTGTCTATCCACAAGGCACCTGGTACACCTATGTCGATCAAACCGATATCGATGAAATTATCGACGTCGATCTGATCGGCGGCGGCGTGGTAGAACGTTTAAAGATTTAATCAGCATGAATGCTCAGACTGAACACTTCCTGATCGAAGGCGCGGCCGGCCCTTTGCAATGTGCCCTGAATTTGCCTGACGCCGATGTGTTTGACGCACCGCGCGGACTGGCCCTGGTGGCGCATCCGCATCCGCTGTTTGGCGGAACGATGGACAATAAAGTAGCGCAAACCCTGGCTCGCACATTTAACAGCCTTGGTTACGCCGCCGCCCGCATGAATTTTCGCGGCGTTGGTCAATCCGGCGGTACGCACGATGCCGGCATTGGCGAAACCGAAGACATGGCAGTATTGCTGGCACATTTGCGCCAGCGTTTTCCGGATCTGCCGCTGGCGCTGGCCGGATTTTCATTCGGCACGTTTGTACAAGCGCGCCTGCAACAACAACTGACTGAACAGGGTCAGGGTGCTCAGCGTCTGGTACTGGTGGGCGCTGCCGCTGGCAAATGGGCCATGCCCGATGTGCCAGCCAACACCATACTGATTCATGGCGAACAGGATGACACGATTCCTCTGTCCGCCGTGCTTGACTGGTTACGTCCTCAGGATATTCCGGTCATCGTGATTCCCGGTGCGGATCACTTCTTCCATCGTCGTTTGCATCACATCAAACAATGCGTTACCGGGATGTGGGCTCAGAGCGACGACTGATTTTTTTACCCGTTTTCTGAAGATAATCTCACTATGAAAAAATTTCTCGCTACGATCGCCGCTTCGCTATTGACCGTTTCTGTCGCTGTCGCACAAAGTCTGCCGGCACCAAGCGTTGCGGCCAGATCCTGGCTGTTGCTGGACGTCACCAGCAATCAGGTGCTGGGCTCGCAAGATGCCACATTGCGCATCGAACCAGCGTCGCTGACCAAGATCATGACGGCCTATCTGGTGTTTGGTGCGCTCAAGGATAAGAAGCTGGATTTGAATCAAAGCATCAACGTTTCCACCCACGCATGGAAGGTCGACGCAGGCAGCTCCAAGATGTTTATCGAACCGAATAAACCGGTGACGATCAATGAATTGTTGTACGGCCTGAATGTGCAATCCGGCAACGATGCCGCCGTCGCGCTGGCAGAAGCTGTTGCTGGCAGCGAAGATGCCTTCGTCGTGCAAATGAACCGCGAAGTCGAACGCATGGGCTTGAAGAATACCCACTTTGCCAATCCGCATGGTTTGCCCAGCCCGCAAAATTATTCGACCGCCCAAGACTTGTCGACGCTGGCATCGCGCCTGATTCTGGACTTTCCGGAGTTTTACAAAACGTATTACTCGACCAAGAGCTACACCTACAACAAGATCACGCAACCCAATCGCAATCGTCTGTTGTGGCTGGATCCTTCCGTCGATGGCATGAAAACCGGCCACACAGAAGCCGCTGGTTATTGCCTGATTTCGTCGGCGAATCGTCCGAATGGCACAGGTCAACGTCGCCTGTTGTCGGTGGTGACAGGCGCCAACAGCGATCAGATTCGTGCGCAGGAAAGCTTGAAGCTGCTGAACTGGGGTTTCTTGAATTTCGACACCGTCAAGCTGTATGAAAAAGGACAATCGATCGGCACACCGGAAGTCTGGAAAGGCTCGCAAGCCAATGTCAAAATCGGCTTTAACCGCGATTTGTACATGACCTTGCCAAAAGGTGCCGCCGCCAGGTTGAAACCTACCCTGGATCGCAAAGATCCGCTGGTTGCTCCGATCGCCAAGGACAGTAAAGTCGGTACGCTGAAGATGATGCTTGACGGCAAATCGATAGCGGACTATCCCGTCCTGTCGTTAGAGCAGGTCGATCAGGCCAGTATTTTTGGTCGCGCCTGGGACTCGGTTCGCCTGATGTTTAAATAATTGCCAACACTGGCTGGGGCACAATGGCGCCAGCCAGGTTGCAGCGCGCGGTTTTTAAGGTGGCAGTTCACTGCCATTTATCACCTGGCCTTATCGGCATATGCGTTATTTGCATAATCTGCAGGCGGGATTTATGTGAGAATGGATTTTCCTTTGCTCACATTCAAATCCCCCATCATGAACGATCCACTTGTCTACCTGAACGGCGCCCTGACCCCGATTTCCGAAGCAAAAATCCCTGTGCTGGATCGCGGCTTCATCTTTGGCGACGGCATCTACGAAGTCATCCCGGTCTATGGTCGCAAAATGTTTCGCGCCTATCAGCATCTGGCGCGCCTGTTCCGCAGCCTGGCCGCCATCGGCATCAGCAATCCGCATACGAAAGAAGAATGGCTGGCGCTGATCGCGCAGGTTATGGATGCGCATGAAGCCGACGATCAGATGGTCTATCTGCAAGTCACGCGCGGCGTGGCCAAACGCGCCCATGCGTTTCCCAAGGACGCGACACCGACCGTATTCATCATGACCAATCCCATCGTGCTGCCAAGTGCTGATGCGCGCGCCAACGGTGTTGCCTGCGTCTCGATGGAAGACAAACGCTGGCTGCGTTGTGAGATCAAGTCGATTTCCCTGCTGGGCAATGTGCTGGCTGCGCAAAATGCGGCCGAGCATCAGGTGGCCGAGAGCATACAATTCCGCGATGGCTTCCTGACCGAAGCGTCGGCATCCAATGTCTGGATCGTCAAGGACGGCGTGCTGATGGGGCCACCAAAGGATAATCTGATACTCGAAGGCATACGCTATGGCCTGATCGAAGAGCTGTGCGCCGCCAACAAGATTCCACTGCAAGCGCGCCGCATCAGCCGCGAAGAGGTTTTTGCCGCCGATGAAATCATGCTGTCGTCCGCGACCAAAGAAGTGCTTGCTGTCGTCAAGTTAGACGATCAGACTATTGGAAACGGCGTGCCGGGCCCCATATACCAACAATTGTATGCGGCTTATCAGTTAGCAAAAGCCGCCTGACCGGTCTGCTGACCTGCTTCCATTTCCCGATTTGAGATGAGGGCGGAGGCTTCAGGCCCTCAACTCAGAGAAAGAAATGGATCACATCATGGAAATGAAACCCATCCCGCCCGAAGAAAGCCTGATCGAATATCCGAGCGACTTTCCCATCAAAATCATGGGCGTCATGCACGAAGAATTTGCCGAAACGATCATCGAAGTCGTGACTTTGCACGACCCGACTTTTCATGCCGGCAAATTAGAAAAGCGACCATCCAGCAAAGGCAATTATCTGGCGCTGACCGTCACCGTGCGTGCCGTCAGTCGCGAGCAACTGGATAATCTGTATCGCGAATTGTCGTCACATCCTATGGTCAAGGTGGTGCTGTAAAGCGTGCGTCCATTGTTGGTGGACGTCTCGTTTGTTTTTATTTAATTTCACATACTCCCTCCCTGTATTTTTTAATGTCGCAATCAATACGCGCGCGTTGAGGCGATTTTTAAAAAAATAGAGG
>JAGWUK010000137.1 GCA_028868455.1 Burkholderiales bacterium
AGCAATCAGATCGTCAATATGTTCAATGCCGATCGATAAGCGTACAGTGTCTTCGGTTACGCCCGCTTTCGCCAGCTCTTCCGCATTCAATTGTCTGTGTGTCGTCGTTGCCGGATGGCAGGCAAGTGATTTGGCATCGCCAATATTGACCAGCCGCGTAAATAGCTGCAAGGCGTCCTGAAAGCGCCCGCCTGCCTCACGACCGCCATCAACACCAAAAGTCAGGATACCCGACGGTTTCCCATTCATATATTTTTTCGCCAGCGCATGATCTTTGTGATCGGGCAATCCGGCGTAATTGACCCACTTCACCTTTTTATGCTGGCTCAGATATTCAGCAATCTTGCGCGTATTGTCAGTAATACGATCCATGCGCAGCGCCAGTGTTTCTATGCCTTGCAAAATCAGAAAAGCATTGAATGGCGACAATGCCGCACCGGTATTACGCAAGGGTACAACGCGTGCGCGCCCGATATACGCGGCGGCTCCGAGTGCTTCGGTGTACACGACCCCGTGATATGACACATCTGGCTCATTTAATCGCTTAAACCTTTGCTTGTGGTCAGCCCAGGGAAACTTGCCTGAATCGACAATCATGCCGCCGATCGAATTGCCGTGGCCACCAAGATACTTGGTCAGTGAATGCACAACAATGTCAGCACCAAATTCGATCGGTCGCAATAAATAAGGCGAAGGTACGGTATTGTCCACAATCAGTGGCACGCCATGGCGATGCGCAATTTTTGCGATGGCTTCAATGTCAGTAATGTTGCCTAGCGGGTTGCCAATTGATTCGACATACACTGCCTTGGTTTTATCATCGATAAGGGCAGCAAACGACTCCGGGTCGCGGTAGTCCGCAAATCGCGTTTCTATACCGAACTGCGGAAACGTATGCGCAAACAGGTTATAGGTACCGCCATACAAAGTCGATGCAGACACGATATTGTCGCCAGCTTCGGCGATGGTTTGAATTGCGTAAGTAATAGCGGACTGACCAGAAGCAAGCGCCAATCCGGCAATTCCACCTTCCAGCTCGGCCACCCTTTTTTCCAGTACATCATTGGTCGGATTCATGATCCGCGAATAAATATTGCCCTGTACCTTCAGGTCAAACAAATCCGCACCGTGTTGCGTACTATCGAATGCATAGGCGACGGTCTGATAAATCGGTACCGCAACAGAACGTGTTGTCGGATCGGGAGAATAGCCGCCGTGAACTGCGATGGTTTCCAGTTTCATACGTGTATGACCTTTTTGTGGGCGTTGAACATCATCCGATAATAAAAAATCAGCGTCGAATTAACAAGGAAGCAAATCGCATTAGCTTATGCCAATTCTAAATGTCGTGTTATTGCGCATTTATTCCGCTACGCATTCGCCCCAAAGGTGCTATCGCCATGCGGTGCCGCCCGGAATTCCGGCAAGGCTTCTGCTGCGACAGAGAACGCGTGTAAATGCGGGAAATCAGCCGCTGCTACAACTTCTGGCAACATCTGTTGCGTAAAATGCCAGGTGACGGCAATACTCACGCCCGACTGACGCAATGTCGAACTAGTGACAGTGAAAGGCTGGGCAGAGAGTTCTTTTTCAAGTTCGCCGAACGCTGCGAGCAACTGCCCGGTAACGCGAGTCACCCATGGTTCATGTAATTTTTCTGGTGGACGCATTCCGCGCTCATAAACAATTTGAACGCTTTTCTCGCATGCTGCCAACGCCAGGCCTGTCAGCCGCAAATCGTGCTGCAATTTTTGCAGCCCCATTGGCAACAAAGTACGCGGGCGCGCCAGTGCCTCGGCATATGCCAATATCAACGTCGAATCCATCAGTACCTCGCCGTCATCACACACCAGGCTTGGCGCTTTCACGACAGGATTGATCTGCTGAAATTCTGAAAATGTCCGGAATACAGACAAGGATTGATGCTCAAAGCGCAAACCTAGTAGCTGCAACGAAATAGCGACGCGCCGGACATAAGGCGAATCAAGCATACCTATCAGTTTCATAGTGACTCCTTGGTTACTGTTATATGACTTAAATTGATCTTGGCGCGCGCAAAATTATTTCGGTAGAGCGCAACATCTTGTGCCGCAGCGAAAACATCTCTTTGCAAGCGAAATTCATTTCATCGACAAACCACATCATGATGACGATCGGTACACGCCGCCCGATGGCATCGTCGCTGGAAACCGCACATCGCGCCGGGCTCAATATAGTCGAATCTGGTACGGCCGTGTATAAGCAGACAGATAAAACAGAAGGGTGAATATATCAGTTAAGACTGACCTCAGCTTATTGCCGATAGATAGTATGGGTATTTCACCGTCGTGCAAAGTGATGCACAAATATCCGTGCACACAAAATAAATGCAGAAATGGGTAAGCAGACAGAATCAACACCTGCGCAAGAATAGCGGCTTGTCTGGAGAATGGAATATGTCTGCGCGAAAAACAAAAAAGCCTTGATTTCTCAAGGCTTTTTTTACTACCTGGCGTCCCCAAGGGGATTCGAACCCCTGTACTCACCGTGAAAGGGTGATGTCCTAGGCCTCTAGACGATGGGGACAAAATCTGTCCGCGTTACTGACCTTGACTTGCTGTCCACAACAAACTTTACAGTTCATTGGCGTCCCCAAGGGGATTCGAACCCCTGTACTCACCGTGAAAGGGTGATGTCCTAGGCCTCTAGACGATGGGGACAGCAAGTTTTTTGTTCTGCGACACTTCCCAAAAAATTGCTTTTTTGGTGGAGGTAAGCGGGATCGAACCGCTGACCTCTTGCATGCCATGCAAGCGCTCTCCCAGCTGAGCTATACCCCCTTGCAGAACAGAAACGAGATTATAGGGGATGCACCGTAAGAAGTAAAGCCCTCCCCGGCTTTTCTAAGCGGCGCTCAGGCGCTGCAAAACAGTCTCACGACCAAACAATTCCACAACCGCATCAATCGATGGCGTTTGCAATTGCCCAGTCAGTAACAGGCGCAGAGGCATGGCCAATTGCGGCATCTTCAGACCATGATCAGCCAGCACTTGTTTGAGCGCGGCAGAGAGTGCCGCCTTGTTCCATTCCACGGTTTTGCAGGCTTCTGCATATTGACGCAACGCCGGCTGAATAGCGTCGGTCAGGTGTTGTTGCAATAAGGCTGGTTCGGCTGCTGGCTGGCGATAAAACAGCATTGCTGCCTGACCCAGTTCCAGCGTTGTATTGGCACGCTCTTTGAGCAAGGCAATGACGGCAGCCAGATCTGGCGCGCCATCGAACTGTGCGCCGTCGCTCAACATTTGCGGACGAATTAAATCTGCCAGTCTTTGATTATCGGCGGCCTTGATGTAGTGATTGTTGATCCAGGCGAGCTTTTCAGGATTGAACTGGGCAGCCGATCCGGATAAATGTTGCAGATCGAACCAGGCGCACATTTGCTCCATGGAGAAAATTTCATCATCACCATGGCTCCAGCCCAGACGCGCCAGGTAATTCAGCATCGCTTCGGGCAGATAACCTTTGTCGGAATAATCCATGACACTGACAGCATCGCGTCGCTTCGACAATTTCTGACCATCGGTACCAAGAATCATCGGCACATGCCCGTAATGCGGCAAGGTTGCGCCTAAAGCATTGAGGATATTGATCTGGCGCGGCGTATTGTTGACGTGATCATCGCCACGGATAACATGGGTGATTTTCATATCCCAGTCATCGACGGCCACGCAGAAATTGTAAGTCGGCGTGCCGTCGGGACGCGCAATCACCAGATCGTCGAGTTCGCGATTGCCAATGGTGATCTGGCCTTTGACGACATCGTTCCAGCTAACTTCGCCTTCGAGCGGATTCTTGAAACGAATAACTGGCTTGCGATCAGCTGGAATCGCCGGCAATTGCTTGCCGGCTTCCGGGCGCCAGGTGCCGTCATAACGCGGCTTGTCACCGGCAGCGCGTTGACGTTCGCGCATGGCTTCAACTTCTTCCGGCGATGAGTAGCAATGATAGGCGGTGCCGTCCGCCAGCATTTGCGCCAGCACTTCACGATAGCGATCCATGCGTTGCATCTGGTAGTAAGGACCTTCGTCGTGTTGCAAGCCCAGCCAGTTCATCCCATCCAGGATTGCCTGGACAGCTTCCGGTGTGGAACGTTCCAGATCAGTATCTTCGATACGAAGAACAAACGTGCCGCCAAAATGACGTGCAAACGCCCAACTGAATAAAGCGGTACGAGCACCGCCAACGTGGAGATAGCCGGTAGGGCTGGGAGCAAAACGGGTACGGACTGTCATGACATCAAGTGCGCGAGGATGACTGATTGCCGGCAGGCGACGATCAGTATCGGAATGCGTATAAGTTAAAACCGCCATTTTACCGTTTTCAGACCTGCACTGGCGTAGATTCCGCAGTGCGTCAATGGCGCCAAACGGCGCATCTTAATCAGGGCGACACATTTTGCAGGTCAACTTGCGGTTCCAGCTCGTACACAAGCCTTTGCGGATGGGTCAGCAACAGAAAGTGTCTGCCGCTACACCGCGAAAACAGACTGATGCCAACCTGTTGCGCGACTTGATATCCCATTTCCGTGGTGCCGGAACGCGACATCAAAATGGGGATCCCCATCTGCGCACCTTTAATCACCATTTCCGACGTCAGGCGACCGGTGGTATAAAAAATTTTGTCATGGCCAGATAATCCGTCCAGCCACATTTTCCCCGCTATCGCATCGACAGCATTGTGACGGCCGACGTCTTCGACAAAATACAGTTCGTCGCCTTGCGCCGTGAACAAGGCGCATCCGTGTACGGAACCGGCCTTTTTATAAATCGACGCATGCGTACGTATGGTATCGATGATGCGATACAGCGCTGACTGCCGCACAACGGCATTGGCAGGCAGACTGATTTGATCGACCTCATCCATCAGTCCGCCAAACACACTGCCCTGTCCGCATCCGGTGGTTACGACTCGTCTGGCAGTACGCTCTTCGATCTGTGCCACGCCGCCATGTGTAGTCACGGCAGCGGCATTGACTTCCCAATCGACCTGCACAGAGGCGATGTCTGTAATGTTGCGTAGCAGTCTCTGATTGCGCAGATAACCGAGAACCAGAGTTTCCGGATGACCGCCCAAGGTCATCAGTGTCACCAATTCGCGCTTATCCAGATACACGGTCAAAGGACGTTCCGCCGGAATAAAGATCGGCGCCATCCGCCCGCGCTCATCCCAGACCTGCACTTCTCTGGTCAGGGCGACACTGGATTGCGACAATGATGGCAAGGTCGGACTCATAGGCAAGCGGCCTTCTTCTTAAAATCGTAATAAAAAATATACTCCCCCTATGTATATTTTCACATCACTTTAATTACGCGCGAATGAAGCCATTTTCAAGACAAAAACAGGGGAGTATATTGACGAAGCAAGGCATGGTACGCACTTGCGCCATGCGAAACTTGAAATTAGGCTCCACATTGACACAACATTGACATCGCATCAACGTGCATTCACCGGCATTTCAAGCAGCACATTTACGGCTCTGCGTCCTGCCGCACCACTTTTGAGAGCTTGAAAGCCTGCATTTCGGTTTCAAAAAAAACATTCGCCAGCACAGCCAGTGAAGCATACAGTCTCGCCCTTGGATGCGCCCGTATCGCCGCACACAACTGAGGCACCCAGGTTTGCATATGCGCAAGAAAAAATTTCTTTTGCGTCGCCTGCCTGAGCGACAAGTTTGCCTCTGCCGAAATCAGATAACGCATTACTTCGCATAGAGATGCGATATGGTCCTCGACCTCAGCGATCAACAAGCCTTCGGGCAAATCCAGCAACTGCAAATCGGCGCGCAAAGCCAATTGTTCATCGATCCGCAAGAAAGGCTCCAGATAATACGTCGCCCTGAGTTCCAACTTTTGCTGGTCGCGATCGACAAATAATTCCAGGAATTCTTCATGTACAGCGGCAGCCGAGGTGGAGGCAGCACATTGCACGAATGCGTTCCACGCCGCATCCAGCGCGTTTTCGCCGTCCATTTGCGCCGCAGCGAGCACCGCCAATAGAATCTCTGACGGTGGCGAATAGAACAAAGCAGCCAGCAAACCATATAAATCCGCGCGCGCTGCCTCCGCTTCATTGACGTGCTGCCCGAGCTTCAAGTTCGACACAGATCCCATTTCACTCCCGACACATCAAGTTCAACCAAGCCCAATCACATTGCATCGACGACATGCCGCGCTCACATTCTTTCTGTCGGACGCCGGCGCATAGTCAAGCATTTTTAAAACATGCTCCTGACACCGCCAACCAAGCCCCCAACGCTACGCCGCAGTTTAGTTATAGGACAATCACTGCCATTTGGGAACCAACATCGCGCAGCAAACGCACATCACCATCATGCAAAGTCACCAGCGCTCGTGGCATCGTCTCCGGACATGGCCGGCCTTTTCGACCGCTTTTCCCCCATGCTAGTATGTGCGACTTACATCGCCTTCTTTGCCAACGAAACACTTCGCCTGCATGCACTCGCCCCTTCCTATCCGCGACGGAGTCGCCGCCAGTTATTTGTGGATACCCGAAGGTCAATGGGAAAATCTTTTGACGTTTTTAATCCGGCAATTCCCCGACATTGAGCGCCGCATCTGGCAAACCCGCATTCTTAAAAACGAAGTTGTCGATCAAAACGGCACGCCATTGCAAGAAAATAGCCCGGTGCGGCGCGGCATGTGTATTTTTTACTATCGCGAACTGGAGACGGAAACGCCGATACCGTTTCAGGAAAAAATCCTGCACAGTGATGAACATTTATTGGTCGTGGATAAGCCGCATTTTTTACCCGTGACGCCGGGCGGTCGTTTTTTGCATGAAACCTTGTTGGTCAGGCTGAAAAAAGTCACGGGACTTGAGCATCTGACACCAATACACAGGCTCGACAGGGAAACAGCGGGCATCATACTGTTCTCACATAATCCGGCAACACGGGGACGGTATCAAAGTTTGTTTCAGCAACGAAACATACAAAAAACATATCATGCCGTCGCTCCCGCTTTGCCTGAGCGCAGTTTCCCCTTCACGTATTGCAGCCGCATGGAAGAATCTCCTCGTTTCTTTGTCATGCACGAAGTTCCTGGTGTAGCAAATTCCGAAACCCGGATAGATATCGTCGAAACACGCGGCGCATTGAATTTATATCGTTTAATGCCAGTCACCGGAAAAAAACACCAATTGCGCGTCCACATGCATAGCCTCGGAGCACCTATCGTCAATGATGGCTTCTACCCAGACGTCTTGCCCGGCTATAACGATGATTTCAGCAAGCCCTTGCAATTGCTAGCCAAGGCCATCGCTTTTGATGATCCGCTGAGCGGAATCCGGCGTTACTACGAAAGCGATAAATCCCTTTAAGCTCCCTTATCAGGCCGCCAAAAGTGACAAATGTATTGACAACATGCGGCCCAAACGATAACATGCATGTCTTCGGAGTGTAGCGCAGCCCGGTAGCGCATCTGGTTTGGGACCAGAGGGTCCAAGGTTCGAATCCTTGTACTCCGACCAAAT
>JAGWUK010000138.1 GCA_028868455.1 Burkholderiales bacterium
CGATGTTGAATTAGCGATCGTCACCGATAAAGATGCAGACGGTCTCGAGGTAATACGTCATTCGACTGCGCACTTACTTGCTTATGCTGTAAAGGAGTTATATCCAGACGCACAGGTGACGATCGGTCCAGTGATTGAAAACGGTTTTTACTACGACTTCTCATATAAGCGTCCGTTTACCCCTGACGATCTGGTTGCGATCGAAAAGAAAATGGCTGAGTTAGCGAAAAAAGATGAGCAGGTGGTGCGTAAGGTCTTGCCCCGCGATGAGGCTGTCGCCTACTTTAAATCGATTAACGAGACATACAAGGCAGAAATCATTGAGTCGATTCCTGCTGATCAGGATGTGTCCTTGTATACAGAGGGCAGCTTTACCGATTTATGTCGCGGCCCCCATGTGCCTTCGACAGGAAAGCTGAAAGTATTCAAGCTGATGAAGCTGGCGGGCGCTTATTGGCGTGGTGACTCGAAGAACGAAATGCTGCAGCGTATCTACGGTACCGCGTTCGCGAAGAAGGAAGATCAAGAGCAATATTTGCATATGCTGGAAGAGGCAGAAAAGCGCGATCACCGTAAATTGGGTAAGGCGCTTGATTTATTTCATTTTCAGGATGAGGCGCCTGGTTTGGTATTTTGGCATGCCAAAGGTTGGACTATCTGGCAGCAGGTTGAGCAGTACATGCGCAAGGTCTATCAGGAGTGCGGTTATCAGGAAGTAAAAGGGCCGCAGATTCTTGATAGTAGTTTGTGGGGTAAGACTGGCCATTGGGATAATTACAAAGACAATATGTTTATTACTGAGTCGGAAAATCGTTCATATGCCTTGAAACCAATGAATTGCCCGGGTCATGTGCAGATTTTTAACTCTGGCATGAAGAGTTATCGTGATTTGCCACTGCGTTTCGGTGAATTCGGTCAATGTCATCGCAACGAACCCTCTGGTGCTTTACACGGCATCATGCGTGTGCGCGGTTTTACACAAGACGATGGGCATATTTTCTGCACAGAAGAACAGATTCAGTCCGAAGTGATTGCTTTCCATCCGCAGGCGATGAAAGTGTATAAAGATTTTGGTTTTGAACACATTCAAGTCAAGTTGGCTTTGCGTCCGGATAATCGCATTGGTAGTGATGAGGTTTGGGATACCGCGGAAGAGACGCTGCGTGCCGGTTTGCGTGCCTGCGGCGTCACTGAGTGGGAAGAGTTGCCTGGTGAGGGGGCATTTTATGGGCCGAAAATTGAATATCATTTGAAAGATAGCCTCGGCCGCCCTTGGCAGGTGGGTACGATGCAGGTTGACTTCTTTATGCCGGGCCGTCTTGGTGCAGAGTACGTGGCGGACGATAACAGTCGCAAGGTCCCTGTGATGCTGCATCGGGCAATTGTTGGTTCGCTGGAACGCTTTATTGGCATGTTGATAGAAAACCATGCGGGTGCCATGCCATTGTGGCTGTCCCCATTGCAAGTTTCGGTGCTGAATATTTCTGAATCGCAAGCGGAATATGCGCAACATGTTGCAGAAATCCTGAAGAAACAAGGATTTAGAGTTAATACTGATTTGCGCAATGAGAAAATAACCTATAAAATACGCGAGCATTCCATACAAAAAATGCCTTATATCATTGTTGTTGGTGATAAAGAGCGGGATGCAAACACAGTGGCTGTGCGTACGCGTGGCAATCTGGATCTGGGGGTAATGCCTCTGGACACCTTCATTACCCGTTTGCAAAACGAGGTAGCAACTAAGGTTTAACAGATCAGCTCAGCGATCTTGCGAAAGCGGGATAGCACGGTGAAGATTTTATTTTTTTAAAGGAAACTGCAATAGCTACCGAAAGAACACATCGTATCAACGGTGAAGTTACCGCGCCTGAAGTGCGCTTGTCTGGCGTTGATAACGAACCTCTGGGAATCGTTAAACTGAGTGAGGCTTTTCGCTTGGCCGAAGAGGCTAATGTAGACTTGGTTGAAATTGCGCCGACCGCGCAACCGCCAGTCTGCCGTTTAATGGATTACGGTAAGTTCAAGTATCAGGAGCAAAAGAAAGCTCACGAAGCCAAATTGAAGCAAAAGGTCATTTTGGTCAAGGAAGTGAAGTTTCGACCTGGTACGGATGATGGTGATTACAATATTAAGCTTCGTAATCTGACCAAGTTTTTGGATGATGGCGATAAAACCAAAATCACCTTACGTTTCCGTGGGCGTGAAATGGCGCATCAGGAAATCGGTATGCGCATGTTGGAACGGTTAAAGCAGGATTTAGAAGCTTACGGCCAGGTAGAGCAGTTTCCAAAGATGGAAGGTCGCCAGATGGTAATGATATTGGCACCGAAAAAGAAAAAGTAATTTTTGATATAAGCAAAGAATTTGCTGCATTCATTTTTGTGGATACAGCAAGATTTACTCTAATGAGTAGATCACTATAAGTGAGAAGTAGGCATCCAAGAGTAGCGATCGTTGCTGCCACCTACCATCATATAAAATTGGAGCTGTCGTAAAAGACAGATAGTACTATGCCAAAAATGAAGACGAAAAGCAGCGCAAAAAAGCGCTTTCGCGTCCGTCCAGGTGGTACCGTTAAACGCGGTCAGGCTTTCAAACGTCACATTCTGACCAAGAAAACGACCAAAAACAAACGTCAATTGCGCGGTGCTGTCGGTGTTCATGACACCAACATGGTATCCGTTATGCGCATGATGCCAACAGCCTAACCTCATACTCATTATTTAAGGAGTTATTATGCCTAGAGTAAAACGTGGGGTTACAGCTCGTGCCCGTCATAAAAAAGTACTGAACCTTGCTAAAGGTTATCGTGGTCGTCGCAGTAAAGTATTCCGTATCGCCAAGCAAGCAGTTATGCGCGCTGGTCAATACGCGTATCGTGATCGCCGCAACAAGAAGCGTGTATTCCGCGCACTGTGGATTACTCGTATCAATGCAGCAACACGTCAGCATGGTATGACATACAGTGTTTTCATGAACGGCTTGAAAAAAGCTTCTATTGAACTCGACCGTAAAGTACTGGCAGACATGGCTGTGATGGACAAACCAGCATTTGCTGCGATTGTTAATCAAGTTAAAGCCAACCTGGCTGCGTAATTAGTAATTTGTAGTCGCTTGCGGTTTGCTAAACAGATCGCATTATCAAGCGGGGCAGAGGTTGATTCCTATGCCCCGTTTTGTTTTCAGCTCATAATTTCAGCTTCTATGTAAGCGGGAACATCGCATGAACCCATTAGATCAAATCGTCAGCCAGGCCTGCGCTGATTTTCTTGCGGCAGAAGATGCTGCAGCACTGGAAAATGCCAAAGCTTTATACCTTGGCAAAAGCGGCCAGATAACCGAACAGATGAAAAGTCTGGGAAAATTAACACCGGAAGAGCGTAAGGTGCAAGGCGCGATTATTAATGCAGCTAAAGTGCAAATTGAAACTGCGCTGACTGAGCGCCGTGAAGCGCTGGCAAATGCACAATTGCAGGCACGTCTAAACGCCGAAGCGATCGATGTCAGTCTGCCTGGACGTGGCCGCGGAGTTGGCGGTATCCATCCAGTGATGCGCACTTGGCAACGGGTTGAGGAAATTTTCCGTTCCATTGGTTTCGATGTGGCAGATGGGCCTGAAATCGAAACTGACTGGACCAACTTCACCGCATTGAACAGCCCAGAGAATCATCCTGCGCGCTCAATGCAAGACACTTTCTATGTAGATGGCAGCGATAGCCAGGGAAAACAGTTATTGCTGCGCACGCACACCAGCCCTATGCAGGTTCGCTATGCGCGCATGAACAAACCACCGATTAAAGTCATCGCTCCAGGCCGTACTTATCGAGTCGATAGCGACGCGACGCATTCGCCGATGTTTCATCAAGTCGAAGGTCTTTGGATCGCAGAGGATATAAGCTTTGCCGATTTGAAGGGCGTGTACCTGAATTTTGTAAAAGCGTTTTTTGAAACCGACGATTTGCAAGTGCGCTTCCGTCCCTCTTATTTTCCGTTTACTGAGCCGTCCGCTGAGATTGATATTGCGTTCGGCAGCGGCCCACTTAAAGGGCGCTGGCTGGAAGTGTCTGGCTCCGGTCAGGTGCATCCGTCAGTGGTGCGCAATATGGGTCTCGATCCGGAAAAGTACATTGGTTTTGCGTTCGGCTCTGGCCTTGAGCGCTTGACTATGCTGCGTTATGGCGTCAACGATTTACGCCTGTTCTATGAAGGTGATTTACGCTTCTTAAAGCAGTTCAATTAATTTTTTTGAGCGAAATTAGCGCTCAGAACCCCCAAATGAGACGGTTGAATTATGCAATTTTCTGAAAACTGGCTACGCACCATGGTTGATCCGAAGATGACTTCGGATGAGTTATCCCATTTATTGACCATGTCTGGTTTGGAAGTCGAAGACGTGGAGCCTGTTGCTCCACCATTTAGTAATGTCGTGGTCGCCGAAATCCGCGAAATTGCCAAGCACCCAGATGCAGACAGGCTCAACGTCTGTCAGGTAGATGTCGGCACTGGTACGTTGTTGAACATCGTTTGCGGTGCTCCGAATGTGCGTGTCGGCATGCGCGTTCCATGCGCAATGGCGGGCGCAGTCCTGCCACCGGGCGCAGATGGTAAACCGTTTGAAATCAAAGTTGGTAAATTGCGCGGCGTTGAGTCGCAAGGCATGCTTTGTTCGGCGCGCGAACTGAAGTTGTCGGAAGATCATGGCGGTTTGATGGACTTGCCATCAGATGCGCCTGTCGGCCAGAATTTCCGTGATTATTACGAGCTCAACGATCTGAAATTCACGATCAAACTGACGCCGAATAAGGCAGATTGTTTGTCAGTGTTGGGTGTGGCTCGCGAAGTCTCAGCGTTAACTGGCACACCGATGCATTTGCCTACCACCAAAGCTTTGGCGGTCACATTAAATGAAAAATTGCCAGTCAAAGTTTCTGCGCCGGATTTATGTGGACGTTTTTGTGGTCGCGTTATTCGCGGTGTCAATGCAAAAGCACCGACTCCGGAATGGATGAAACAGCGCCTTGAGCGCAGTGGTCAGCGGCCGATTTCGGCGCTGGTCGATATTTCCAACTATGTGATGCTTGAGCTTGGTCGTCCTTCGCACGTATTCGATCTTGATAAAATTCATGGCGGTCTCAACGTGCGCTGGGGTAAAGCAGGCGAAACGTTGAAGCTTTTGAACGGAAGCACCGTTGAGATTGATGATTGGATAGGCGTAATTTCCGACGATAAGGAAATCGAATCACTGGCCGGCATCATGGGGGGCGATTCGACCGCAGTAACGCTGGAAACGCAGAATATATATTTGGAAGCAGCGTTCTGGTGGCCAAATGCAATTCAAGGCAGGTCACGCCGCTTTAATTTCTCTACCGATGCTGCACACCGTTTTGAGCGCGGCGTCGATTTCGAAAGTATCGTCGAGCATATTGAGCGCATCAGTGCGCTGATCGTGGAAATTTGCGGTGGCGAACAAGTACAACTCGGTCCTGTCGACGACCACATTATCAATTTACCGCTGCGTTTGCCAGTCAGGCTGCGTACCGCGCGTGCGCAGAAAGTGATAGGCGTGCCGCTTACAGATGCAATGATTGGCGATATTTTCACGCGCCTGAATTTGCCATTCACGCATCAGGATGGCGAATTTCTGGTAACCCCCCCATCGTATCGTTTCGACATAGAAATCGAAGAAGATCTGATCGAGGAAGTCGCGCGCGTTTATGGCTTCGAAAATATCCCGGCATTACCGCCGATTTCCGCCAGCGCGATGTTAATCGCGCCGGAAAACCATCGTTCGCTGTTTGCGATTCGACGCCTGATCGCCGATCAGGATTATCAGGAAGTTGTCAATTACAGCTTTGTCGAAGATGCATGGGAAAACGATTTTTCCGGAAATAAGAGCCCAGTCAAAGTCATCAATCCTATCGCTAGCCAGATGGGGGTGATGCGCACCAATCTCATCGGCAGTCTGATCGCTAATACGCGCTACAACCTTAACCGCAAAATCGGTCGCGTACGCATTTTTGAGATCGGCGCTGTGTATTTGCGCGATGCGAGTGTACAAGACGGTCCTTTGAGTGTGGCCGGATACAATCAGCCGAAACATTTGGCGGCGCTGGCTTATGGCTCCGTTGCTGAAGAGCAATGGGGATTAGCGACGCGGAATGTCGATTTTTTTGATGTGAAAGCGGATCTGGAGGCTTTATTTGCACCGAAGGTGCTGCGTTTTCTTAAAGCTGAACATGTAGCCTTGCATCCTGGCCGTAGCGCGTGTGTGGAATGTGATGGCAAAGGAATTGGCTTCATTGGTGAGTTGCATCCGCGTTTGCAACAGAAATACGATTTGCCGTTAGCGCCGATAGTATTCGAAGTTGACGTGGCTGCTTTGCAAGAAGTGAAAATTCCGGTCTATCATGAAATTTCTAAATTTCAAGCGGTTACCCGTGATTTGGCACTGGTTGTCAAACAGGATTTGCCAGCACAGGATTTACTGGACATTTTCGCCAATGAAACACGTAGTAACGAAGTGTGTAAAATCGTGCAAGCGATTGTTTTATTTGATGAATATCGCGGCAAAGGACTGAGCTCCGACGAGAAAAGCCTTGCTTTCCGGTTTAGCTTGCAAGATACTCAAAACACCTTGCAAGATGATCGTGTTGATGCTGCGATGGCTGTTTTCTTAGATGTGGCAATGCAAAGTTTTGCGGCTAGATTACGTTGAGATTATGTACGTCTTTCTGATTTGAAGAGATAAATTTGATAATGAATGATGTAAATTCCGCCGAATTTCAATCGGTGCTGGATGCTGATTTGAATCGAGCAATGTTGGAGGCGAGGGCTCGTTCTCAGGCAGAAAAAGACTTGCCTACCTTGACTAAAGCGGAGCTTGCCGAATTATTGTTTGAGCAGGTTGGGTTGAATAAACGCGAAGCTAAGGATATGGTGGAAACGTTTTTTTATGAAATCCGCGATGCTCTGGAGCGTGGTGAGGCTGTTAAATTATCAGGTTTTGGGAATTTTCAATTGCGTGATAAGCCTCAACGTCCTGGGCGAAATCCCAAAACTGGAGAGGAAATTCCGATCACTGCACGAAGGGTCGTCACCTTTCATGCGAGTCAAAAATTAAAAGGGATGGTTGATGATCTGAGTAATCAACCATTTGCTCATCTTGCTTGAGAGATATTATGAGCGAACTCAAGATTGAAGCCTTTATTTTGCCGCCTATTCCGGCAAAGCGTTATTTTACAATTGGCGAAGTGGGTGACTTATGTGGCGTAAAACCGCATGTGTTGCGTTACTGGGAGCAAGAGTTTGCGCAATTAAAGCCTGTAAAGCGCCGAGGGAATCGGCGCTATTATCAACATCACGAAGTTTTGTTAATTCGCCGCATACGAGAGTTGCTATATGAGCAGGGGTTCACGATTAATGGTGCAAGGAATAAATTAGGTATCAATAATGTGCATGCAGAAGATGACGTCGCAGAATCGG
>JAGWUK010000139.1 GCA_028868455.1 Burkholderiales bacterium
AATCAGGCACAACGCCGAACTGATCCAATGCCATTGATGTAACTGGCGCAACCAGAAAGCACGTTTCTGTTGTGCGGACGAGATGTCTGGAGAGGTCATGGGCAGGATATTTTTGAGCAGGAGCGACAACGAAATCAAATGCAAATAAGAATGATTCGCAATTATACATGACGATTTTCCATGTGCATGTGTCAAATTGTATTCATGCTCAAGTCGATGCAGGCGTTGCCGCGGAGCGTAAAGGCGGAGTGGTATGGATTGTCGAATTAGTCACAAAATCGACGCATGTTAAAATTTTTCAGATATTTCACTACGAGGCCAACAACATGAACGTCGTAATTCTCGCTGCCGGTATGGGCAAACGCATGCAATCGTCCTTGCCAAAAGTGCTGCATCCACTGGCCGGAAAACCGCTGCTGTCACATGTGATCGACACTGCCCGCAGTCTCGGTGCCGGCGCTATTTGCGTCATCTACGGACACGGCGGGGAGCAAGTGCCCGAGACCGTAGGCGCAGACGATATCCGTTTTGCACGACAAGAACCGCAGCTCGGTACCGGTCACGCAGTGGCGCAGGCCATTCCTGTACTCGATGACAGCGTACCGACCTTGATTCTGTACGGCGATGTACCTTTAACAGGTAGTCGCAGTCTGCAACGCCTCGTCGCCGCAGCTGGGCAGGATCAATTGGCCATCCTGACTGCCGACATGGCCGATCCGACCGGGCTTGGTCGCATCGTGCGTCAGGATGGCGAGATTGTGCGCATCGTTGAGCAAAAAGATGCCAGCGCAAGCGAACTTGCCATTACCGAAATCAATACCGGCATCATGGTTGCCCCTACCGTCAGGCTCAAGCAATGGTTGAGTACCTTGTCGAATGACAATGCCCAGGGCGAATACTATTTGACGGACATCGTCGCACGCGCCGTTGCCGACGGTGTTGCCGTCGTTTCCGCTCAGCCGGATGCGATTTGGGAAACGCTGGGCGTTAACAGCAAGGTACAACTGGCGGAACTGGAGCGCATACTGCAGGGCAATATTGCCCGCGAGTTGCTCGAGCAGGGCGTGACGCTGTCCGATCCGGCGCGACTGGATGTGCGCGGCAAGCTCACATGTGGACGCGATGTCAGTATCGATGTCGGCTGTGTCTTTGTCGGTGACGTGACGCTGGAGGATGGCGTCAGCATCGGCGCGCATTGCGTGATCAAAAACGCCCGTATCGGCAGCGGCAGCAATATCCAGCCGTTTTGCCACATCGAACACGCGCAAGTCGGTGCCCAGGCGCAAATCGGCCCATACGCACGCCTGCGTCCTGGCACGGAATTGGCAGAAGACGTCCACATCGGCAATTTTGTGGAAATCAAAAACAGCCAGATCGCCGCGCACAGCAAAGCCAATCATCTGGCCTATGTCGGCGACGCCAGTGTCGGAAGCCGCGTCAACATTGGGGCTGGGACGATCACCTGCAATTACGATGGCGCCAATAAATTCCGCACCGTGATTGAAGACGACGCTTTTATCGGCAGCGATACGCAACTTGTGGCGCCCGTGCGCGTTGGCAAAGGCGCGACCTTGGGCGCCGGAACCACGTTGACCAAAGACGCCCCGGAAGGAAAACTGACCGTCTCACGCGCCAGACAAATCACCATCGACAATTGGCAGCGCCCGGCCAAGATCAAAAAATAACCGGCCAGAAAACTGCGCAACTTAGCCTGACGGGCATTCTTCGCCGCATGTTTCTCGCCGCTTCCGGCCCGATTGCAAAATGCAAAATTGGGCCGGAACTTATTTTGGCGGAGTTGCGCCGAAAACGATGGCAGTGATAACAAAGACGGCACACAGGCACATCGCGCCGTGTGTCAACGCAAAAAATTTCATCTGCCGACTAGCCACTTCTGACTTCAAGCCCTTTTTCAGACAGGTATACTTGCCATTCACAGGAGAAGACATGTCTGCAGCAGAACCCCGTTCCCCCAATAAAAAATTGACCAGCCTTGTTGCCGGTGCACGCGATACTTTTCCCATGCTGGTCGGCGCTGCGCCTTTTGGCATGATTTTCGGCACGCTGGTCGCCGCCAGTCCCATGATGCCGTGGCATGGACAATTGATGTCGCTCAGCGTGTATGCGGGCTCCAGCCAGTTCATCGCCACTGGCCTGATCGCCAGCCATACCGGCATGCTGGTCATCTGGCTGACCACGTTTATTGTCAACTTGCGTCATATGTTGTACGCAGCAACCTTGTTGCCTCATGTTGCCCATCTGCCAGCGCGCTGGCGGTGGCTGCTGGGTTTTTTGCTGACCGACGAAACCTTTGCCGTCGTCGCAGGCTATCACCAGCAGCACAGACAGCCTGAAGAGCAAAGAACTGCGCACTGGTATTTTTTGGGTTCGGGGCTGGCGATGTATGGCAACTGGCAAATCTGGACGTTGACTGGCTTGTTGTTCGGTACCCTGTTTCCGCAATTGCAAAGCATGGGCCTTGATTATGCGATGGTTGCGACATTTATTGCGATCATCGTCCCGCAACTGAATCGCCTGCCGCAATTCAGTGCCGCAGTGGCAGCCGGTAGTTTTGCCTATTTGTTACAGGGCTTGCCGTACAAGCTTGGCCTGCTGCTGGCAGTATTGACCGGTGTCGTCGTTGGCATGGCATTGTCGAAAACCGCAGTATCGACGAAGGACGCGCAATGAATTACACCTTATTGATTGTAGGCATGTCGGTAATCACAGTGCTGATCAAGGCGCTGTTTTTTGTGCTCGGAGATCGGCTGACTTTTCCGTCCTGGCTGAACCGGGCGCTCAGCTTTGTTCCGGTCACTGTGCTGACCGCAATCATCACGCCGATGATATTGGCGCCGCACGGGCAGGGACTGGAGTTGCATTGGAAAAATCCACAGCTTTTCGCATCGCTGATCGCTGTGATTGTCTGCCTCGTCAGCAAAAAACAGATGCTGACGATCGGTGCCGGATTGCTTGCCTTTTTTCTGTGGCAATACGCTTTTAGCGCTTAACCGTGCTGAATTACAACGTTGTTTCTCCTGTCTTGATCCCAATCGGGGCTTAGAAAGGCAACTGAAAGCTTGCGCTCTTTAGGATCATTGCTGACACCACGAGACATGTGTCGACGCAAATAATAATTTCCTTAGGAGAACAACGATGAAGAAGCTTTTTGGTGCCACGGCACTGTTGTGCATGGCTGGCGTGGCGCATGCACAATCCAACGTCACCCTGTACGGTTTGTTGGATGCCAATCTGACCTATAACAATAACGCGAACGCGAGCAAGGACAGTCAATTTAAATTGAATAGCGGTGGTAAAAACACGTCCCGTTTCGGCTTACGCGGTACCGAAGACATCGGTAATGGCATGAAAGTGTTTATGCAACTGGAAGGTGGCATATTGCTGGACACGGGCGCGTCGGACGGTGATTTATTCGGGCGTCAGGCTAACGTCGGTCTGCAAGGCGATTTCGGGCGTGTCGTGGCTGGCCGTTCCTATAGCACGACCTATGATTTTGTCTTGCCATTCGACCCTATGGGTTATTCGCCGCAATATTCGTGGGCAACTTCTGCCGGCGCTACTGGTGGCCGCAAAGACGGCATGTTGACCAGCACCTCGAATCTGATCAAGTACCGTTACGATGGCAAAGGATTTAAGCTGGGCGCCACTTATGGTTTCGGCGAAGTGGCAGGCGATACCTCTGCCAATGCCAAATATGTCGTGGCGGCCAGCGTCAACAATGGACCCTGGGCGGCGGCTGTGACCTATGAACAAAACAACAGCGCTCCAATTGCAGGCAGCAACTACGATCAGGCAAAAGTCTGGCACCTTGCCGGTAGTTATGAACTGGGTGCAGCGAAATTGTTTGCCGGTTATCGCAACTATACAAAATCACTCGCGACCAATGCGGCGGATCTGAAAAGCGACATGCTCTGGACTGGTATCGACTATAAATTGTCGCCGCAATGGTTGTTGACCGGCGTCTACTATAAGCAAGACATCAAGAACCTGGCGCCAGGCGCTGATGCTGATCCGGGGCTGCTAGCGTTCCGCGCCAAATATGCCGTATCCAAACGGACAGATATTTATCTTGCTGGCGGCTATGCAAAATCGAGCAACGGCAAGCTGACCGGTGTTTCGCGTGATGACGCGGGTTTTGGCACCAGCCAGACTTCGGCAACGGTCGGTATCCAGCATCGCTTTTAAGGCTGGCTGAGCACGAAGAAAACGGGCATACCTGCTAGCACGGTATGCCCGTCTTTTTAATGCGGACGAACTTCTTTCTTTAATGCGGCCATCGCCATTTTTTCGACCAGGCCAGGCGCAATGAGTTTTAGCCAGCGTCCCAGTTTTCCGCTGGCTGTCATCACAACCTCTCTCTTGCGCTGTTCCATTCCCCGCAAGATTAACGACGCGCATTCTTCGGTCGACATGGCCTTGTCTTCTTTGAGTCCGCTGCTGCCCGCCGCTTCACCTGCCGCGTTGTAGCCGTGGTAGCGGATACGGGTCGCCACCACGCCCGGGTAAGCCGTCGTGACACTTATGCCGGCTTCGCGCACCTCAGAACGCAGGCTTTCAAAAAATCCGCCCATGGCGAATTTGGTCGCGCTATACGCAGTCCGGCCCGGCACACCGATCAGGCCAGCCAGTGATGAGACCGCCACGATGCTGCCTTGTGAAGTCTTCAGATATGGCAATGCCGCATGCGTACACCAGACACTGCCCCAGAAGTTGATACGCATCAGCTCCTCATACCATGCCAGATTATCGACATCTTCAAACAAGGCCTGCGCGGATTTGCCGGCATTATTGATTAAGACATCGATCGCACCAAAATGCTCAACCGTCGTGGCGATCAGTTGCCGGCACTCTGCTTCTATGCCGACGTCAGTTTTGACAGTCAGCACGGCGCTGCCTGACTGTCCGCATTCGGCCGCCACCGTATCCAGCGCTTCCTTGTTACGCGCAGCCAGTACCAGGGCGATCTTTGCGCCGTACCGACGAGCGAGTTGGCGCGCCATCTCGGCTCCTATGCCATCCGAGCTGCCGGTAATAATGACGACCTTGGCCGGCGTACTCATAGTTTGTAGCTCGCGTCGGTACGATCCAGTTTGCGTATCAGCGACGGCCAGACGAAGGCGCCACCCAGTCCACCGGTCTGCACCCGCATGGATTCGGCAACACCCTTGACGATCATGGGGTTGACATGCACGAGTTCGCCGCCTGCCTGTGCCGACAACTGGATCTGGCATGTCGCTTCAAATGTGTACATGGACAGGAAGGCGTCGGCAATGCTTTTGCCAACCGTCAGCAAGCCGTGGTTGCGCAACATCAGGAAATTCGCATGTCCCATATCTGCCTGCAGCCGCGGCTTTTCCTCGTCGCGAAACGCCACGCCCTCATAGTCGTGGTAGGCCAGTGACGCGAGTACAAAAGTCGATTGCTGCGAGAGCGGCAACACACCGCATTTTTGCGCGCTGACGGCAACACCGGCACGCGTATGCGTATGCAATACGCACTGCACATCTTCGCGCGCTTCATGGACGGCGCTATGAATGACGAAACCAGCCGGATTAACCGGAAATGGCGAGTCAATCACTTTATTGCATTGCTGATCAACTTTGACCAGCGACGAAGCATTAATTTCATCAAACATGAGGCCGTAAGGATTGATCAGAAAATGATGCTCTGGGCCAGGGATGCGCGCACTGATATGGGTAAACACCAGGTCGCTCCAGCCGTATAGGGCAACCAGGCGATAACAGGCTGCCAGATCGACGCGCAATTGCCATTCTTCCGGGCTGACCTGATCTTTGAGTGAAGGGATATGCATACGATGTCTCCGTTTGAAATGGATTTATTGGGATTTGAGTGCAGCTTTGTAGATGGAATTTCTGGGTTGCGCGAACAGGCGTTGCAACATCGGTTCAAATTCCGCGATAGGAAACGTTTCCGCATGAGGATCGAACGAAGGATTGTCGTACAGCGCGCAAAACTCGGCGGTTCTTTCGAAATGCGGATGCGTGCGGAATTGCTCGCGCATATTCTGATCCATGCCCAGATGATGGAAAAAGTAATATCCCTGGAAAATGCCGTGATGTTGCACCATCCACAGATTTTCTTCGCTGACAAACGGTTTCAGGATGGCCGCCGCAATATCGGGGTGATTAAATGATCCCAGCGTGTCGCCGATATCGTGCAGCAATGCGCAACAGACGTATTCATCGTCGCGCCCATCGCGCAGCGCACGCGTAGCGGTTTGCAACGAATGCGTATAGCGGTCAACCGGGAAACCGCCATAGTCCCCTTCCAGAATTTGCAAATGCTGTATCACCCTGTCGGGCAGTTTTTTCGCAAATTGCATGAACTCCGCACCGATAATCTGCCAATCTTCCTGGGTGCTGTCTTCCATACGTAAAAAATGGGCCCGCTTATGCATTTGTCTCACTCCTGTCTGGTTTGTGATGGTTTTCGCTGATACACATTACAGCGAGCGACTGTGGCAGACTGTCAAATATTTTACAATTTGAGTTCAGTCTACTGTATTACTCGCTATGGCATCCAATCTTCAATATTTATTACCGCTGTCAAAAGACCCCTGGTTTGCTGCCTTGCCTTTACGTGACCGGAAGACCATGCTGGCAGAGAGCGAGATCGTGCGTTTGCGGCGTGGCGAAATGCTGTTCCGGCAGGGCGATCCTCCTGGTGGATTTTATGCACTGGTGAGCGGAACGATGAAGATGTCGACCTTAAGCGAAGAGGGCAAAGAGGCGATTTTGATCATTTTGGAAACCGGAACCTGGTTTGGAGAAATCTCGCTGATTGATCACCAGCCGCGCACGCATGATGCGACTTCGCTGACCGAAGCAGAAATACTGGTCATGGGGCAAAAGAGCTTTGATGCGCTGATGTGCAGAAATAGCTTTTCGCTAGCCATTGCTGAAATGCTGGCGCGCCGTATCCGTCTGTTGTATGGCATCGTCGAAGACAATGGCTTGCGTTCTACACATGCACGGGTAGCCAGACGCTTGTTGTTATTGGCCAACGGCGGTGTCGGCGGCAAGCAAATTCCACAAACAGTCGTGCCTGTTTCGCAGGAAGCACTGGCAATGATGCTGGGCGTAACGCGACAAACCTTATCGAAAGAGTTAAAACTACTCAGTCAGCAACGCGTCATCAGCTTAGGCTATCGTTCCATCGAAATCCTGTCCGCGGACGCCCTGCGCGTATTAAGTGAACAACGTTGAATATTACTCAACTGAAATTGTTTTGCGTAAATTTCGTCTCTGATCTATTGTGAAACGATGTCGATAGAGCGATTGGCAGCATATGAACGTATTTAAATTATTTTCGGCAGCGAATGTGTTGTTGCTTTGTCTGTCAGCCGTCAGCTGGAGCGCTTATGGAAATTGTTCGCGCACCATCGCCGCGCCAGTCGCCGTATTGGGTTTAAGCGTGATGGAAAAAGG
>JAGWUK010000140.1 GCA_028868455.1 Burkholderiales bacterium
TCAGAAAACAGCAGATTGGACAACCAGACCGTCAGGCAATCGATCAGCATCACGGTGTCTGGCCGGCTGAGTTTCTGTATCAGTGCGCCAAGCGCCATCGGTTCTTCCAGGGTCTGCCAGTGCGCCGGCCGACGCTGCTGATGATGCGCAATGCGCGACTGCATTTCGCTATCGCCTGCGGCAGCAGTAGCGACGTAAATGACTTGCGCTCCCGTCTCGGCAGCGCGTTGCGCCAGTTGTTCTGCCAGCGCACTTTTACCGGAACGCGCACCGCCAAAAACCAGCGTGCAGCTCATGGCGCCTCCCGCAAAAACAAGCTTGCCGTGGCAGCAGGATCCGACGCAAAGTAAGCGTGAAAATACGATGCGTGCAGATTGCCATCGCGGTAAATCGCTTCGCCGGGTTCGCTGAATTGTTCTGGTTGTGCGGTGCTGTCTGCTGAATTTTTTGAAGCCGTAGTTGCATCGGCGTCCACTTTGATCGCGGATTTTTTCATGGTGTGATGTGCCGCTGTCAGCGTCGTTTCAAACCGTGAATAGTGGAAAGTATGTCCGCGCAATGCACCTTGCGGCATATTCCATGCCTGCGAACCCAGTGCGGCCAAACGCGTTTGCATGACGACTTGTCCGGCCAGTAATCCGGCCATGCTCCAGCGCTGGCCTTGCTGATCGATCAGCGCTTCGGTCAGCACCATCATGCCGCCGCATTCTGCCCATATCGGCATGCCGTCGGCATGTGCGGCGCGCAGCGATTGTTGCCATTGCGCCGCATCTTGCAAGGTCTGCGCGTGCAATTCAGGATAGCCGCCCGGCAGGTACAGCGCATCGGCTTGCGCAGGAATGGTCTGATCTGCCAGCGGCGAGAAAAACACCAGTTCGGCGCCGAGTGCACGCAGGCATTGCAGATTGGACGGATACAAAAATGCAAACGCCGCATCGCGTGCTATCGCAATAGTTTTGCCATGCAAGGCTGGCGCTATCGGCGGCGTGTGCACGTCCTCCAGTTGCGTCACGGGCATGGCGTTCCATGCGTCCATGTCCAGCACCAGTTGATCGGCCAGATGATCCAGCAAGACATCAATGTCGTCCACTTCTTGCGGCAAAACCAGGCCCAGATGACGCTCCGGCAAACCCTGTTCCTGACGCAGCAGACTGCCCAGCAAAGGCATGTCGCGCATCGCTGACGCCACCATCTTTGCATGCCCGGCAGAAGCGACCCGGTTGGCAATAACGCCAGCCATATGCACCGGGCCAAAATCACGCAAACCCAGCGCCAGCGCACCGACCGTCTGCGCCATCGCCGAAGCATCAAGTACGGCGAGTACCGGCACGCCAAACGCGCGCGCCAGATCGGCTGAAGACGGATTGCCGTCATACAAACCCATCACGCCTTCGATCAGGATCACATCGGCTTCGCGCGCGGCCTGCGCCAGCAAGGCTTGCGATGCCGCCTGGCCGACCATCCATAAGTCCAGCGACAGAACGGGCGCGCCGCAAGCGCGTTCCAGCATCATCGGATCGATGAAATCCGGCCCGGTTTTAAATACGCGCACACGTTGCCCCAGACGCACCAGCTTGCGCGCCAGTGCAGCGGTGGTCGTGGTTTTTCCCTGACCGGATGCGATCGCTGAAATCAGGACTATGCGGGCTGAGGCGCTCACCATTCCACCCCGGCCTGTGCCACGATACCTTCTTTGAAGGCATGCTTGACGACCTGCATTTCGGTCACGGTATCGGCGATCTCAATCAATTCCGGCAAAGCGCCGCGTCCGGTGACGACCACATGCTGCATTTCCGGGCGTGCATCCAGATCGTTGATGACTTGCTGCACATCGAGGTAGTGGTATTTGAGCGCAATATTGAGTTCATCGAGCACCACCAGACCGATAGCCGGATCGTTCAAAAACATCTTGGCCTGTTGCCATGCCAGCGCGGCTTTTTCCATGTCGCGTTCGCGATTCTGAGTCTCCCAGGTATAGCCCTCGCCCATCGCATGAAACTGTACTTCGTCAGGAAAGCGGCGCAGAAAAATTTCTTCACCGGTGGACATCGCGCCCTTGATGAATTGCACCACGCCGACTTTCATACCATGTCCCATTGCGCGCATGACCATGCCAAAGGCGCTGGAACTCTTGCCCTTGCCATTGCCGGTATGCACCAGCAAAACGCCGGTGCGTCTTTGCGCCTGTTCTATCTTGTGATCCATCAGTTCTTTTTTGCGCTGCATGCGGCGCAGATGGCGGGTATGGATATTGTCTTCGTTCATGGCAAGTAATGGAAAAACTCGTTTCGGTTGGCCGTAAAGAATTTACGGGCGGGGAATAAACAGCGTCTGGTCGCCGTGCTGAAAACGTTCAATCGGATGACCGAGGCAGAGGCTCAGGTTTTCTGCCGTCAATGTCGCGCTGGCAGCGCCAGCCATCCAGCTGCCGTCGCCCATCAGCAATAAGGCATGCGTGGCGATGCGATAAGCGAGGTTCAGATCATGGCTGACCATGACCACGGATTTGTGCTGCTCCGCGCACAGGCGTGCAAACAGATGCATGGCGCTGACCTGATGTGCCAGATCGAGCGCATTGGCGGGTTCATCGAGCAGCATCATTTGCGCATCCTGCGCCAGCAAGGCAGCAATCGCCACGCGCTGGCGCTCGCCGCCGGACAGGCTGCGCACATCGCGCTGCGCAAGGTCAGCCATATCGACGGCATGCAAAGCCTGCATGGCCAGCTCAACGTCGTCGGCACTTTCCCAGTAATGCGCATCATGATAAGGATGCCGTGCGCTGAGCACGGTTTCTATCGCCGAATAGCCAAACGCGTCGGCACGGCCTTGCGGTAAAAACGCACGTTTTTGCGCCAGTGCGCTGAGCGGCCAGTCCTGCAAGAGCTTGTCATCCAGCAGAATTTGACCGCCGTCGGCCGGACGCAAACCTGCCAATGTGCGCAGCAAGGTGCTTTTGCCCGCGCCGTTACGTCCGATGATGCACCAGCATTCACCGGCATGGATTTGCCAGTTCAGATGCCGCAGCAGATGGCGCTGACCGATTTGCAGATGAAGATCGAGGATGTGCATCAACGCCTCCGCAACTGATGTAATTGCAGCAAAAACAAAGGCACGCCGATCAAAGCGGTAATCACGCCGACCGGTAATTGCTGCGGCGCGACCACGGTGCGCGCCAAGGTATCAGCCAGCACCAGAAAGCTGCCGCCCGTCAGTGTCGCCGCCGGTATCAGCAAGCGATGATCGGCGCCCCACGCAAACCGGCATGCATGCGGCATGATCAGCCCGACGAAGCCGATGCTGCCAGCGTTACTGACTGCACTGGCTGTCAGCAAGGCCGCGCAAAAAAACAGGGATTGGCGCAAGCGACCGATGTTCACGCCCAGCGTGCCGGCGTTGTCCGCATGCATCGCAGCCACGTTGATGGCGCGCGCCTGACGCATTGCAAAAACCAATGCACCCAGCCAGATCAGCCACGGCAGATAGCGCGATTGCGACGACGACAAATCGCCGATCAGCCAGAACACCATGCCGCGCAAACGACCATCCGGTGCCACCGACAACATCAGGGTAATCAGCGCGCCGCATCCGGCAGCGACGATCACGCCAGTCAGCAGCAATAAAGTCGCACTGCCGTCGCTGCTGCCGCTGCCGCGAAAATCGCGGTAAGCCAGGCCAAACAGCAACAAGGCAACACCAATCGCACCGGCAAACGCTGCGACATCAATCATCCACGCCGCACCGGCAAACAAGATCACACTCAGAGCACCGACCGAGGCACCGCCAGATACGCCGAGCACATAGGGATCAGCCAACGGATTGCGCAACAAGGCTTGCATCAGTACACCGGACAAAGCCAGCGTGGCACCGGTGACAAAACCGGTCAGCGCCCTGCCCAGCCGCAATTCCAGCAGACTGGCAGCCAGCGACGTCGGTTGTTGTTGCAGGAGTTCGATCAACGCATGCCAGAGTTCAGAAAAACTCAGCGCCACCGAACCGGTCATGCCAGCCAGCACAATGCTGGCCAAGGCCACCAGCACCAGGAAAGTCATCACGCGGCCAGCGCGGCGCGCCGCAAGAACCGGTCGCTGATTCCTGACTTGGGTCTGCGCTGAAGAAATGGAAATCATTGCCACGTACAGCCTCTTTTAAGATACCTGCGCCGTTCACCGCAACGAAAGCAGCGAACGGCAATGGAGCACATCGACGGCACACCCAGCGCAGCATTCCTGCGCACCTGCGCAGCGCTCAGTATGCACCTGCGTGCTTATCTGAATCCGTAATTCAGACCAACAAATAAATTCGACCCTGGCGTCGCATAGTTTTTGGCCAGTTCGTAATCCTTGTTCAGCACGTTGTTCCAGCGTCCGACCAGCGTCAGGTTTTTCATGACTTCCACACTGCCGTAGAAATTCAGCAGGCTGTAGCCGCCCATCAGTTTCTTGTTCGGCACATCGTCATAACGCTCGCCGGAGAACACGGTTTCTACGCCGACCTTGGCTTTCGCCAATGCATATTCTGCCGCCAGCGTCCCGTGTTGCTTGGCACGGCGCGCCAGTCGCAGCCCGGTTGTATCGTCTTTCGGGTCTTGCAAATCCAGCGATCCGCGCAGCGTCAGATCGGCGATGCGCGTGCTGGCACCGATAGTCAGGCCGGACAGGGTCGCCTGATTGACATTGTAGGCGCAACCGTAAGGATGGCTGGCTTGCTGTACCGGGCAGACATTGGTGCTGACCAGCAAATCGGTGGCTTTGTTTTGATACGCGACGGCACTGAACTGCGTGTCGCCTTGTTCAAAATAAACGCCGATTTCTGCATTCTTTGCTTTTTCCGGTTTGTTGGTATCGATGCCGTAACCCGGGTAATACAGTTCATTGAAAGTTGGCGCGCGGAAGCTGTTGCCATAGCTGGCGTTCACACGCAATGCTGGTGAAATCCGATAGCCGTAAGCAATGCTGCCGGTGGTTTTCCAGCCATAGCTGGAGCTGCGGTCACGGCGCAGGCTGACGCTGGCCAGGTGCGCATCGCGCTTTAACACATACGATGCGGCATACGAATCGGTCGTGCGGCGGCGATTCAGCGCCAGTGTGGTGGTATCGACTTTTTCTTCGCGCGTTTCGGCGATCAGTTGCAAGACATCTTTGCCAAGCAAAATATCGTTTTGCAGACTCCAGTCTGACTGGTCGCTGTTAATGCGGCTCTTGCCGTACGATGCATCGGTATCGGTTTTATCCGAGGTTTGCGCATATTGCAAAGTGGCTGTCCAGATATCGTTGACTTTGGCTTTGCCATACACAGCGGCTGTTTCCAGCTTTTGCACATTGTGGTCGTCATACGATGGACCGGCATCAAACTGGGCGTTCAGACGGTTTTGCAGGAAATTGGCGCCCAGATCAAAGCCTTTGGCGAGTTCCCAGTTCAGATGACCGCTGACGCTGTCACTATTAAATCCATCTTTATCCGCGTTATAGCTATACGGGCCAGCAGCCGGACGCGTGGCAGAAAAGCCTTTGTCTTCGTCATGTGCGACATTCAGCGCGAGGCTCACATGCTCGGAAGCGGCACCGGAAATACCTGCCTGCGCTTTGCGCGCACCGTAGCTGCCTGCGCCAACGGCGAATGTCGGTGTCAGTGCGCCCTTGGATTTTTTAGTGAAAACCTGAATTACGCCGCCCATGGCATCGGCACCATACAGACTCGACAGCGGGCCATAGACGATTTCAATGTGATCAATCTGGGACAAGGGAATCGCGGACCAGGTAGCGCCGCCCGTGGTGGATGAGCCGATGCGTACACCGTCGACCAGCACCACATTTTGCGTATTGTTCCCGCCACGCATGAATACGGAGGATGTATTACCTGGACCACCTGTACGGGAAATTTCAATACCGCGTTGTTGTTGCAGTAAATCGACGATGGAGGCTGCACCGGAGCGGGCAATTTCTTCCGCGCTGATGACGACATTGTCAGCCAGCACATCCTTGGCTGCCTGGGTCTGACGCCCCGCAGTGACGATCACTGAAGACGCAGAAACAAAGGAAACGGATTGTGCAAATGCAAAGGAAGCAGGAAAGACGGCGGCGACAGCCAGGCTGATCGCAAGCGGTTTAAACGAAGAAGTCATGATCTTGAGAAAAAATAGCGCATGCAGCCGACGTCCCCGCAGACTGCATTGAACAAAGCATGTGAACCAATTTGAAATCGTCCACCGCACAGAATGATCCATGCAGATGGTCAGAACAACGCACGCAGATTCTGGACCTGGCACGTCAAATGTCGAAATCTCCCCGTTCGCAATACTTCACTTATTCTGGCCGGTATCCGGGCTGACAAGCATCACCATCAGACCTTCCCATGCACATAGCACAGTGGTATTGGAAAATGGTTCGCTGCGATGAAGAATTCATGCAGCACTTGTACACCGTTGCGGGGGCAGCACACTTTTGCGAAAGCATCGTGTTTCCCGTTTAACCGCAGACATGACTATGTCCACGAGCACCAAAACCCGTCCATTTTAGCGGCAGACACAGGTATCGGCAAGTAAAGCCAGGACGCCGGGCTATTTTGCGACAGCGGTTTGCGCCGTCTTGGAGAACCAGGCGTTGACCAGTTCTTCGTGTAATTGCGACATTTCGGATAACTGAATACCAACCCGATACGCATCACCGCTCAGAATCGCATGGCGGATTGAGGCCTTGCAATGGACTTTGTAAATTTCATCCGACCCGTTGATGGAAGGAATTTCCAACAACATCGTATACGTGCGCAGAGGCGTCAGATGTTCCGGGCAAAGCAGCAGTACGCCTTCGGCGGAAAGATTGATGGCGCGACCAAGCATCAGGCGGCCATCGGGCAATTTGATACCAGCACGCCAGTTGACGTTAATACGCGGAGACTTTCTGAGTTCTATCATTAGGGGGCTCCACGAAGATTGATTTTTCGATATCGGAACAGCATACACCAATCCGAAAGTGGGTTCATGCTGTCATGCTATACGAATAAACTTACTTCAGAGCAAGTTCCGAATTCAAAATGCTGCCGGACAATGCAAACCTGTTGCGCCAGTTCAACAGCGGTATTGCCGTTCTGATAGCAATGCAAGAGCCGCATGCTGCCTGCATGACATACCAGCACGGCGTGATGGATGCGCCTTTGCCTGAGCGTTGCGACAAACTGGATAATCCGCTCTGCCATCGCCAAGACGTTTTCACCACCACCGGGACGATAATGCACCGTGTCGGCAGCCCAGGCGTCAATTTCGGCACGCGGAATATCATCCCAACGTTGCATTTCCCAATTGCCGAAATCCAGTTCAGCCAGGCGCGCATCGATTTCAGGAGAAGGCTGAAAATACCGGGCGAGTCGCTGGCATCGTTGCAAAGGGCTGCTAAACACCGGCACATCATCGGGCCAACGTCCGCGCAAACGCAGGGCGA
>JAGWUK010000141.1 GCA_028868455.1 Burkholderiales bacterium
CGCGGACAGTACTGTCGCGATCGCTGCTGTCAGTGTAGTTTTACCGTGATCAACGTGACCAATTGTACCGACGTTGACGTGCGGCTTGGTGCGTTCGAACTTACCTTTTGCCATTTTATTCTTCCTTCAAAAAGAACGATTATATTAATTGCCCGCCCCATCAAACAAAGTTTGAAGAGGCGGAATTTCTGATTTAATTACTTAGCTTTGGATGTGACGATTGCATCGATCACATTTTTCGGCGCTTCAGAGTAATGTTTGAATTCCATCGAATACGTTGCGCGACCTTGGGTAGCAGAACGCAGGGATGTGGAATAACCAAACATTTCAGACAGTGGCACTTCAGCTTTAATGATCTTGCCACCACCACCGGCGATTTCATCCATGCCTTGAACCATACCGCGACGTGAAGACAAATCACCCATGACTGTACCAGCGTAGTCTTCAGGTGTTTCAACTTCAACAGCCATCATTGGTTCCAGAATAACGGGACTTGCTTTACGGCAGCCATCTTTGAATGCCATCGAACCAGCCATACGGAAGGCGTTTTCGTTGGAGTCAACATCATGGTAAGAACCGAAGAACAATGTCACTTTAACGTCAACAACCGGGTAACCCGCCAATACGCCAGATGTCAAAGTTTCACGAACACCTTTTTCAACCGCAGGGATGTATTCGCGCGGAACTGTACCGCCTTTAATAGCGTCAACGAATTCAAAACCTTTACCAGGCTCTTGAGGCTCGATCTTCAATACAACGTGACCGTATTGACCACGACCACCAGATTGCTTAACGAATTTACCTTCGATCTCTTCGCATGTTTTGCGAATTGTTTCGCGATAGGCAACTTGTGGCTTACCAACAGTCGCTTCCACGTTGAATTCACGCTTCATACGGTCAACGATAATGTCCAGATGCAACTCACCCATACCGGCGATGATGGTTTGACCAGATTCTTCATCTGTACGTACGCGGAAAGATGGATCTTCTGCTGCCAAACGATTCAATGCCAAGCCCATTTTTTCTTGGTCAGCCTTAGTTTTTGGCTCAACCGCCTGAGAAATAACTGGCTCTGGGAAAATCATGCGCTCCAGAACAACGATTGCTTTTTCATCACACAGCGTATCACCAGTTGTCGTGTCTTTCAGACCAACAACCGCAGCAATATCGCCTGCCATCATTTCTTTGATTTCTTCACGTTGATTCGCGTGCATCTGAACCAGACGGCCGATACGTTCTTTTTTCTCTTTAACAGAGTTATAAACGCTGTCGCCGGAATTCAATGTGCCAGAGTAGCAACGGATAAAGCACAATTGACCAACAAAGGGATCAGTTGCAATTTTAAATGCCAAGGCAGAGAATTTCTCAGTATCTTCAGCTTTACGAACAACTGGCTCGTCATCTTCGTTTACACCAGGAACCGGTGGAATATCCAATGGCGATGGCAGGTACTCGACAACTGCATCCAACATTGCTTGAACGCCCTTGTTCTTAAATGCCGTACCGCACATCATAGGAACGATTTCAGAAGCGATTGTACGTTGACGCAAAGCTGCTTTGATTTCCGCCTCAGACAAATCACCTTCTTCAAGGTATTTGTTCATCAACTCTTCGCTGGCTTCGGCAGCTGCCTCAACCATGTTTTCACGCCATTTTTTGGACTCTTCCAGCAAATGCGCAGGGATATCCTGGTATTCAAACTTCATACCTTGCGATGCCACGTCCCAGATGATCGCCTTCATCTTGACCAAATCGATTACGCCTTCAAACAGGTCTTCAGCGCCGATTGGTACTTGCAGAGGAACTGGATTCGCTTTCAGGCGTGCGCGCATTTGATCGTACACTTTGAAGAAGTTCGCGCCAGTACGATCCATTTTATTGACGAATGCCAAACGTGGAACTTTGTACTTGTTAGCTTGACGCCAAACGGTTTCAGATTGCGGCTGTACACCACCTACAGCGCAGTAAACCATGCAGGCGCCATCAAGAACGCGCATAGAACGCTCAACTTCAATTGTGAAGTCAACGTGGCCTGGTGTATCGATAATGTTAATGTGGTGCTCAGGGAAGTTATTCGCCATCCCTTTCCAGTAGCAAGTCGTCGCTGCGGACGTAATAGTAATACCGCGCTCTTGCTCTTGCTCCATCCAGTCCATGGTAGCTGCGCCATCATGCACTTCGCCGATTTTGTGATTTACGCCGGTATAGAACAGTACGCGCTCAGTGGTCGTTGTTTTACCAGCGTCAATGTGAGCCGAAATACCGATATTACGGTAGCGCTCAATGGGGGTCTTACGGGCCATAGATAATCCTAAATCTTTTAATGGACAAAACCGAGCGCAATTTTCTGTAAAAATCGCGCCCGGCCTGATTCAAAATACTTGCCAGAACCATTGCATAAAATTCACACAATGGCTCCCTACTCTTACTCTTAGAAGCGGAAGTGGGAGAAGGCTTTGTTGGCTTCTGCCATACGATGCACTTCATCACGTTTCTTCATTGCGCCGCCGCGGCCTTCTGCGGCTTCCAACAATTCACCAGCCAAACGCTGTGGCATGGATTTTTCGCTGCGCTTGTTCGCTGCTTCGCGCAACCAACGCATAGACAAAGCTAAACGACGAACTGGGCGAACTTCTACAGGCACCTGGTAGTTTGCACCACCAACACGGCGGGATTTCACTTCAACCAGTGGTTTTGCATTGCTGACTGCTTGCGCGAACACTTCCAAAGGATCCTTACCGGATTTTTGCTGGATGTGATCGAACGCACCGTAGATGATGCCTTCTGCGACCGATTTTTTACCGGACAACATCAATACGTTAACAAATTTTGCAACTTCTACATTGCCGAATTTTGGATCCGGCAATATGTCCCGTTTCGGGACCTCACGACGACGTGGCATTTCAATTCCTTTCAATCTTCAGTTGAGCACCAGATAACACTTTATTGGCACTCGCGACAGGCCATCATAGCCAGTCACTTACTCGGCTCATTCCGAACCGACACTGATCCGTAGAGTTTACGGAGATTAAATTACGAGATAATTACTTCTTAACTGCTTTAGCGCGCTTAGTACCGTATTTGGAACGAGCTTGCTTACGGTCTTTAACACCTTGGGTATCCAAAGCGCCGCGAACCATGTGGTAACGCACACCAGGCAAATCCTTAACACGACCACCGCGCAGCAAAACTACGCTATGTTCTTGCAGGTTATGGCCTTCACCGCCGATATACGAAATTACTTCGAAACCGTTGGTCAGACGTACTTTGGCAACTTTACGCAAAGCCGAGTTAGGCTTTTTTGGAGTTGTCGTATAAACGCGGGTGCAAACGCCACGTTTTTGCGGGCTGTTTTCCAGCGCCGGCGATTTGCTCTTAACCACTGCGGAAACGCGTGGTTGGCGAATCAGTTGATTGATGGTTGGCATCGTTTTTAATCCAACAAAATACAACGTTAAACACAAACCCGGAAACGGTTGCCCGGGAGCTAAAATCAATATTCTTACCTGAATCAGGCAGAGTTCACCCGTTCAATGCCTGCAAATTCAGCAACCGCCTCAGCAAAAAATCACCAAAGCAGACAATCAAAAATGCAAACCCAAAATCGAGAACTCGCAATTTTATGTCTTGACATCCACCCATGTCAACGCTTTTTATTTTAAAATTGGGCAGTCAAGCGCCTCAGAACCGGCTTTTCAGAGTAGGAAATTCCCCTGAAAAATCAAGCATCTCGTGCAAATTCCGGCGCACGGCTCCGCGTGCTGACAACGATGAGGTGCCGGGGCGCCGAAATCCCCCTTATCCGGCGTAAATCATTTATATTGACGCCCTCGATTGCTGCGATGTGCTCCGCTTAAGCCTGTCATGCATGCATCCCTTATTCTTTTGCCAGTTTTCACACCATGCGTTCCCTGTTGCGTCCCGCTCCTCTTTTTCTGCTGTTCAGTTATCTGCTGATTTCTGCCACGCCGTACTTTTCATTATTACTGGGCAAGCCAGTTGAGCAAGCATGGCAAATTCTGGCGATGGAAGCCGTGTGCTGGCTGGGTTTCTGGGCGTTTTTTTCCCGGCCGCGCTGGTTTCACTATCTATTGCTGCCGGCTTTTCTGGCATTGCCAACGGAAATTTATTTGCGCATCTATTTTGGGCAAGGCATTTCGACCCATCATTTGGGCATCATTGTGGAAACCAGCCCCAAGGAAGCGCTGGAATTCCTCGGCAACAAAATCTGGCTGATGGCATTCATCGTTATTGCGGTCATTGCCTGGTGGTGGAGTTTGCTGGTCATTGCCAAGAACCATGCAGGACTGAATTGGACACATTCCTCTCGCTGGATGGTACTGACAAGTCTGGCGCTGGGGACGCTGGTCTGGCTGTATGGTGAAGAGGTCGGCATTCATCGCGCTCAGGCCGCCAGCCACATTGCCAGCAGCGCAGTCAGTGCATCGGACAATGCCAGCGATGAGGACGACAGCAGTCCATCAACGTCAGCCTCGGCGAGCCCGCCAGCGTTACCAGTCAGTTCGGCATCGGTACTGGAGCGCGTGCGCGATACAGTCAGGGAAAAACTCGCCAAAGATGTGGGCAAGCTGCCGCACTGGGCAAAAATCCCTTACGACGAATCGGTGTTTACGCGCACCTGGCCGTTTGGCCTGGTGATGCGCGGCGCGGATTTCATCAACGAAAGAAATTATCTGGCCAGGCTGACCGAGAAGAGTCGCGCATTCAGTTTCCATGCGCATCTGGATGGTGATCCCAAGCTTGCACAAACTGTGGTGATGGTGATAGGCGAGTCCTCGCGCTACGATCGCTGGAGTATCAACGGCTATACGCGCGAGACAAACCCGCTGCTGAAGCAGGAAAGCAATCTGGTCAGTTTCAGCGATGTCGTGACAGCCGTATCAGCAACGCGCTTGTCGGTGCCGATCATTGTCTCGCGCAAGCCGGCGGCGCAAAGTTTAAAAGCAGGGTTCGCCGAAAAATCCTTTTTGACCGCGTTCAAGGAAGCTGGCTTCAAAACGTTCTGGCTGTCGAATCAAATGAGTTTCGGCCAGTTTGATACACCAACTTCGGTGTTTGCCAATGAAGCCGACGTAACGCAGTTTTTAAACCTGGGTGGATTTACCAATAATTCCAATTTCGACCAGATTTTGCTGGAACCGATGCAAAATGCGCTACGTGATCCGGCGCCGAAAAAGCTGATTGTCCTGCACACGCTGGGTAATCACTGGAATTACAGTCACCGCTACCCCAAAGAATATGACCGCTGGCAACCGTCGTTGTTTGGCATCAGTAATCCGGCTTATACCGACCTGAAAAACAAGCCCGCCTTAAACAATAGCTACGACAACTCAATTTTGTATACCGACTGGGTGCTGTCCGAAATAATTCGACGCTTAAAAGAGAGCGAGCAAATCACATCGATGATGTATATCTCGGATCACGGCCAGACTTTATATGACGGTACCTGCAATCTGGCGTTTCATGGGCACAACACGCAGTATGAATTCCATATCCCTGCATTCATGTGGTATTCGGATCAGTACCAGGCCCTGTATCCGGACAAAGTCGCGCAAATGCACAAGCATCAGAAAGCACGCCTGTCGACAGAAAACGTATTTCACAGTCTGCTGGATATGGCAAACATCCACTATCCCGACGAAAGACTGGAGTGGAGTATTTTAAGCAAGCAGCTCAAACCTCATACGCGCTACGTCGACAGCTATGGCTGGACAAACTACGACAATGCGACTTTCCGCGGCGACTGCCGCGAAGTGATGGATAAAAAAATTCCGCTGGAGCAAGAGAAGTAATCTTCAGCCCATGCCATGCAAATACGTCATACTAGGGAGTATAGGAAGTCACACCCCTAATGCGCACATATTTACTGCGGCATTGATTAAAAAACTTCAATACTCACCGGGAGTATCGAAAATCGCCGCGGCAGTTCACGGCAAATCGCTAGTCAGCTGTCCGCCGTAAGCAATCCGGTTGACGGCTTGCTGCGTACTTTGTCAGTGCCGATACCTCGCGGGCAACGACCCAGCAGTTGCACGCGTGAACTCCGCAATCCGAATGCGGTCTGACTGCCGGTCGCCGTCAACACGGCCAGCAACGATACCAAAACAGACTCAGTCTGCGCGTCGCGACGATGCTTGCGCAGGGCGCCGGGGAGTTCGTTGCACAGTTGGCACTTTCTCACTTACACTGCACGGATGTCCAGAGAGCACCCTCCCACCCTGACGCTAAGCGAACAGAATCAGCCGTGTGCCCACGTTGCGGGCACCTGGCTGGTGCATGCCTTGTCTGACAATGGCACCATGCACACCTTAAGTCAGCAATTGAAGCAAACCAATCCGCAAGAAATGCATTGGGACTTGTCAGAAATCAGCGCACTCGATCACATTGGCGCGCAATTGCTGTGGCGTGCCTGGGGTAAACGCCGGCCAACTCACCTGATTTTGCGTCAGGCGCACGAAGGCTTGTTTGTGCGCCTGGAGCAAGCCAGCCAGGTGGCGATACCGCGCCCACCCAAACCCCGCCTGACCAACGTCATGAAACTCGGCGCGCTGATGCTCGGTTTTTTTGCGCACCTGTACAGCTTTGCCTTTTTGCTTGGACAACTGGTACTGGACCTGCTGCGCTTTGTGCGCCACCCCATGAAGGGGCCGTGGAAAGAGTTGTCGGCCAATATCTTCCGCACTGGCACACAGGCGCTGGGCATCACCGCCCTGGTCGGCAGCCTGATCGGCGTGGTGCTGTCGTATTTATCGGCGCAACAATTGCGCACCTTCGGCGGCGACTTATACATCGTGAATATTCTCGGTATGAGCATCGTGCGCGAACTCGGCCCTTTGCTGGCAGCGATTCTGGTTGCCGGCCGCTCCGGCTCGGCAATTACGGCACAACTCGGCGTCATGCGCGTCACCGAAGAACTCGATGCCATGCGGGTCATGGGCATTCCACACGGTTTTCGCCTGATCCTGCCAAAAGTGTTGGCACTGGCGATCGCCATGCCTTTGCTGGTGATCTGGACGGATGTCATGGCGCTGATCGGCGGCATGATTTCGGCGCAGGCCCGACTCGGTATGTCGCCGGAATTTTTTGTGTACAAATTGCCAGATGCAGTACCTCTGGTGAACTACTGGATAGGATTGGGCAAAGGCGCCACTTTTGGCATACTGATTGCCCTGATCGCCTGCCATTACGGCTTGCGCATTCAACCCAATACGGAAAGCCTGGGTCAGGGCACCACCAACTCGGTTGTGGTTGCGAT
>JAGWUK010000142.1 GCA_028868455.1 Burkholderiales bacterium
TATGGTTTTATTCAGACCAATAACTGTAATACGGCATATTTTGCGATTCAGTTTTCTGGCGTCAATGCCCTGGGAAAAGGCGACTATACAAACGGCTTTGCGCCGAAATGTGCCGTTGCCGATGATCTTGATCACCCACTTGGTGATGCTAACGAATCCCGCCTTTCAGCCGCCCTGAAATACGCGCAAACTGGCACTTGTCCGGTTGCATCGTTCAAAACTAATCCGCCACCAGCCAACAGCCATGTCAAACCAGAGCGTGATCCATATCCCTGGAGAAGGATTCGTTTGATTAAGTAAGAAATCCTGACCGGTCAGAAATCATCAGTGCCGGTCAGCATAAAAAACAAAAAACGCACAAAAATGTGCGTTTTTTTGTTGGTTGATTAACCATCCGAATACGGCCCACCTGATCTGGCCGATGTTCGGTTTATCGCGCCATTAAACGACAATCGTCTGATGTTCGTTGCCTTCTCGTGCACGGATTTCACCGATGCGCGATACCGTTTCACCGGCAGCCGTCAATTGCGCCATCGCAGCGTCGGCATTTTCCGGAGAAACAATCACCACCATACCGATGCCGCAGTTGAATACGCGGTGCATTTCTGCATCGGCGACGCCGCCATGTTGTTGCAACCATGTGAATAATGGTGGCATTTGCCATGCGTCTTTATGCAATACGGCCGTCAATTGATCGCCCAATACGCGTGGGACATTTTCCACGAGGCCGCCGCCGGTAATATGCGCCATCCCTTTGACTTCCAGCGTTTGCATCAGCGCCAGCAAAGGCTTGACGTAGATACGTGTTGGCGCCATCAATGCGTCGCCAAGGCTGCGTCCGTGAAAATCAGCATTCAGATCAGGATTGGCAACTTCAATGATTTTGCGCACCAGCGAAAATCCGTTCGAATGAATGCCGGACGAAGCGAGACCCAATATCACGTCACCGGGTTGAATTTTGCTGCCGTCGATGATTTTGGACTTTTCCACCGCACCAACGGCAAAGCCTGCCAGATCATATTCACCATCAGGATACATGGACGGCATTTCCGCAGTTTCGCCACCGATCAAGGCACATCCAGCCTGTTCACAACCAAAGGCAACACCTTTGATCACATCGGTTGCCGCAGCCACGTCCAGTTTTCCACATGCAAAATAATCGAGGAAAAATAATGGTTCTGCACCTTGCACCAGAATATCGTTGACACTCATGGCGACCAGATCAATCCCTACGGTATCGTGTTTATTCAGATGAAAAGCCAGTTTCAGCTTGGTGCCGACGCCATCAGTACCGGATACAAGCACCGGTTCTTTGTACTTTTTACTCACTTCAAACATGGCGCCAAATCCGCCGATGCCAGCCATGACGCCTTCGCGCATGGTGCGTTTAGCGAAAGGTTTAATCGCGTCGACCAAAGCGTCGCCAGCGACCATATCGACACCAGCGTCAGCGTAAGAGAGAGAAACAGGGGTAGAAGTGCTCATGATATTCGGCAATAGGGGCAGTGAGGCGGTAAAATAGGAAAATTGCCAAGAATGACCGGCAAAACCGCTATTTTAACAAATCGACCGCGCCGCGACCGTTTTTTGACAGCACGACGCATCCAAATTGACGTTTGATCATTATTCAGCACAGAAAATGCCATTTTCTTTTACCTCAGAACAAAAGCAAACCATGCTCTGGATCGCGGTCGCTTTTGCATTGCTGATCTTGTTATCGCTGCTTGGCCCTGTGCTCATGCCATTCATCGTCGCGGCCATTCTTGCCTATGTGCTCAATCCCTGGGTAGACAAGTTGTGCGCGTGGCGATTTCGCCGTTATTCTTTGCCACGCTCGCTGGCCGCAACATTACTGATTGTCTTACTGATTACGGCGATCCTGATGATGATGCTGATCATCGTACCGATATTACAAAAAGAAATTCCCTTGTTTCAGGATCAGATTCCGCGTTTTCTGGACAAACTGAATCAGACCATCACGCCGATGCTGAAGGAATTAGGCATTACGGTGAGTCTGGACGGCGCTGGTATCAAAACCATGCTGACCAAACAGCTGGCCACCAGCGGTGACGTGATAGGCAAAGCAGTTCTGTCTTCAATACGCGTCGGCGGAACGGCAGTATTGGGCATGCTGGCGAATCTGTTACTGATTCCCATTGTGCTGTTTTATTTGCTGATTGACTGGCACTCACTGATTAAGCGTCTGGCAAATTTCATTCCACGCCGCTGGTTGCAACCGACAACGGCTGCCGTGACCGAAGTCGACGACATTCTGGCGCAATATCTGCGCGGCCAGATTCTGGTCATGATTACACTGGCGACATATTATTCCGTGGCGCTCAGTATTGCGCGCTTCGAACTGGCGCTGCCGGTCGGCATCATCACCGGGTTTCTGGTGTTTATTCCCTATCTCGGCTACGGGCTGGGACTGGTACTGGCACTGATGGGTGCGGCACTGCAATTCGACAGTTTCAGCGGTATTTTCTGGGTTGCGTTCGTGTACGGTATTGGTCAGCTGCTGGAATCATTTTTCCTGACGCCGCGTCTGGTCGGTGAGCGCATTGGTCTGCATCCGCTGACTGTGATTTTTGCCCTGATGGCCTTTGGCCAGTTATTCGGTTTTATCGGCGTTCTGGTGGCACTACCCGCTTCTGCCATCGTCTCTGTTGCCGTGAAATATTTGCGTGCCTCGTATCTTAATAGCCCTTTTTATCGTCAGTCATGAGGCAATTATTGCTGGATCTGGATGCGCATAAACTGCCATCTCTGGACACTTTTGTAGTCGGTCAAAATGCTGAACTGGCGCAATTGCTAAGTCTGTTCTCTTGCCGGACGCCCAGTCAGTATGGCGAGCGCTCGGTCTATTTGTGGGGCGAAGCCGGTGCCGGAAAAACGCATTTACTGCACGCTTTGGCCAACAGCGATTCGGCACGTTATATCGCTGCTGACGCATCAGAATCCGCGTTTGATTTCGATCCGGAGGTCAGCCTGTATTTACTGGATGATTGTGATCAGTTGCCGCCACTGAACCAGATCGCCGCCTTTAATTTATTCAACGAAGCACGCGCAAACGGTGGCTTTCTGGTCGCCGCCGGCAATCATCCGCCGATGATTCTGAACGTGCGTGACGACCTGCGTACGCGGTTTGGCTGGGGTTTGATCTACCAAGTGCATGGCCTGACCGATGAAGATAAAATTGACGCGCTGGAACGTGCCGCCAGTGCACGAGGAATACACCTGTCGTCTGGCGTGTTACCCTATCTGATTACGCATTATCGGCGCGATATGAGCTCTCTTTCTGACATGCTGGAACAACTTGACCATTATTCACTGGAAACAAAGCGCCCGATTACCCTGCCGTTATTACGCGAATTATTGCTACAAAAACAGCCCTGAATTTCGACTACCATACCTTGACGCATGAGCAATATCGCCTTATTCGACCTTGACCACACACTGATCCCGATTGATTCCGATTATGAATGGGGACAGTTTTTATGCCGCATCGGCGCCGTTGACGCAGAACAGTTTGCACGCCGCAACGCTGATTTTTTTGCCCAATACCAGGCGGGAACCTTAGACCCTGTCGAATACCTGGAATTTGCACTCGGCACGCTTTCGCAATTCCCGCGCCAACAGCTTGACAGCATGCATGCGCAATTTATGCAGGAAGTCATCGACCCCGTGCTATTGCCAGCCGCACGCGATTTGTTGCAACGACATCAGGAGCAAGGCGATCTGGTCGCGATCATCACGGCGACCAATCGTTTTGTGACCGAACCGATCGCCCGCGCGCTCGGCGTGCCGCATTTACTGGCAGCCGAACCCGAATTGAACTCCGCTGGCGACATCACCGGCAAATTAATTGGCGTACCGACGTCTGGCATAGGCAAGGTTGTCCATTTGCAGCAATGGCTGGCACAGCAAGGCAAGCAACTCAGCGACTTTGGCAACAGCCATTTTTACAGCGACTCGCATAACGATATTCCTTTACTGGAAAAAGTCACGCATCCGGTCGCGACCAACCCGAATGCCCAGTTAAGCGCCCATGCGCTGGCGCGCGGTTGGCCTCAACTTCATTTGTTCGGCAAGCAATGATCAAGAAATTCATTCGTAAAATTCTCGGTGTCAGCAACAAGTCCGACCTGGACATTGCCAATCGCAAACCGACGGTATTAGGTCCCAAAGAACATGGCATCGATCCGCAACTGGTTTCTGCCAACGCGATCCGCATCACCCAGACTTTGCAGGAAAACGGCTTCAAGGCATTTGTCGTCGGCGGTGCCGTCCGCGACTTGCTGACTGGCGTTAAACCCAAGGACTTCGATATCGCCACCAATGCCACGCCAGAACAGGTAAAACGCCTGTTCCGGCGCGCATTCATCATAGGCAAGCGATTTCAGATCGTGCATGTGATGTTTGGTCAGGATTTACTGGAAGTGACAACCTTCCGTGGTGCCGCTACCGATGGCGCACCAAAAGACGAACACGGCCGCGTACTGCGCGACAATACTTTCGGCGAACAACATGAGGACGCCGCCCGCCGCGACTTCACCGTCAACGCGATGTATTACGACCCATCCACGCAGACTGTGCTGGACTATCACGGCGGGATCAAAGACGTACGCAAGAAAACCTTGCGCATCATCGGCGTGCCGGAAGCGCGCTATCGTGAAGACCCGGTGCGCATGTTGCGCGTGGTGCGTTTCGCTGCCAAGTTGCAATTTACGATCGATGCCGCCACGCGCGCACCAATTGCCGTCATGGCACCGCTGATCAACAATGTACCGGCCGCCCGTGTATTCGACGAAATGCTCAAGCTGCTGACCAGTGGTCATGCACTGGCGTGTCTGCAACAACTGCGCAAAGAAGGTTTGCATCACGGGTTGATGCCTTTGCTGGATGTGGTCCTGGAACAACCGCTCGGCGAAAAATTTGTCACACTGGCGCTGGCCAATACGGACGAACGCGTGCTGCAAGGAAAACCGGTTTCGCCGGGATTTTTATTTGCCTCCCTGTTGTGGCATCAGGTCGTCGAAAAATGGGAAGCCTATAAAGCTGCCGGAGAATTCCCGATCCCGGCTTTGCATTTAGCTGCCGATGATGTTTTGAACACGCAAACAGATGCGCTGGCGATACAGCGCAAAATCGGCACTGATATGCGCGATATCTGGGCAATGCAACCGCGCTTCGACAAGCGCATCGGCAAGACGCCATACAAACTGCTGGAACATCCGCGATTGCGCGCCGGATACGATTTCCTGCTGTTGCGCTGCGCGTCAGGTGAAATCGATGCCGAGATCGGCGAATGGTGGACAGATTTTATCAATGGCGACGGCGCTGAACGTGAACAGCTGATCAATAGCAAACCCAAGCCAAGTGCTGCTGATGCATCGATCAAGAAACGTCGCGCTCCGCGCCGCCGTGGCCCACGCAAACCCAAGGCCGAGGAAGCGTAAGCATGCCGGCAGTGTATATCGGCATCGGCGCCAATCTTGGCGCTGCGCAAGACAGCGTACAGCAAGCCATCGCGCGCCTGTGCGCTCTCCCGCAGACGCAGATGCAGGCAAGCTCCGGACTGTACAGCAGTGCGCCGATTGATGCTGGCGGTGACGACTACATCAATGCCGTCGTCTGCCTGGAAACGGCACTCGGTGCCGAAGATTTATTGAGGCATTTACAAGCGATCGAACTGGCGTTTGGCCGCGAACGTCCGTATCGCAACGCGCCGCGCACGCTGGACCTGGATTTGCTTTTGTATGGTGATGAACAGATTGCCACGACAGCGCTGACCGTGCCCCATCCACGCATGACGGAACGCGCGTTTGTGTTGCTGCCTTTACTGCAAATTGCCCCCGATATCCACATCCCCGGCCGAGGGGCTGCACAAGCCTGGATGGCCAGCGTCGCCGCTCAAAGAATACAGATCATTTCCATAAATTAAATATACTCCCCATGAGTATATTTTAGTCACGCGATAATTAAAGCTTTACCATATCATTTTTTAGCTATACTCCCATGCAAATTCCTATCATCTTGCAAACTGCCGGTTTGTTGATTTTGTCAAATGTATTCATGACAGTGGCCTGGTATGGTCATTTGAAGAATTTTTCCAGCAAGGCCTGGTGGATTGCGGCGCTGGCCAGCTGGAGTATCGCCCTGTTTGAATATTTGTTGCAGGTGCCAGCGAACCGGATCGGCTACACTCAATACAGCCTGGCTCAATTAAAGATATTGCAAGAGGCGTTGACGCTGATCGTCTTTGTTCCGTTTGCCATGATTTACATGGGACAACCGTTCAAGCTCGATTATGTCTGGGCGGGTCTATGTCTGGTCGGCGCCGTGTATTTTATTTTCAGAAGTTAACGCTTCGCCGGCATAACCGGATCCGGTGCAGCTTTGTCGGTATTTTTTGCGGGGCATAAAAGTTTGAGGTTGCGGTGGAGACTCAACCCGCTGTCTGATAACAATCATAATGGCAGCATCACCTTTGGAGAAAAGAATGGCTGAATATTTGCAAGACCGTAAGGCAATCAGTATCCCTGGTTTGATGACGATGCGTCAGCAAGGTGACAAAATCACCATGCTGACTTGCTACGACGCCAGTTTCGCAGCACTGATGGATCGTTGCGGCGTCGAAATTTTGCTGGTCGGTGATTCACTGGGCATGGTCTGCCAAGGTCACGACTCCACCTTGCCAGTCACACTCAATGATGTCGCCTATCACACTGCGGCCGTCGCACGCGGCAACGCAAAAGCACTATTGGTGGCCGACATGCCATTCGGCAGCTATGCCACCCCGGAAACGGCTTTTCAAAATGCAGTGCAACTGATGCAGGCGGGTGCGCAAATGGTCAAACTCGAAGGTGGACTTTGGCTGGCGCCGACGATTAAATTCCTGACCGAACGCGCTATTCCCGTGTGCGCGCATCTGGGCCTGACGCCACAATCGGTGCATCAACTCGGCGGTTATAAAGTTCAGGGAAAAACAGCGGCAGCGGCAGAATTGTTAAAAACCGAAGCGCTCGCAGTACAAGCTGCCGGTGCCAGTCTGCTGGTGCTGGAAGCGATCCCTGCAACGCTAGGAAAAGAAGTCACCGATGCCCTGAGTATTCCGACCATAGGCATTGGTGCAGGAGTCGATTGCTCGGGTCAGGTTCTGGTTATGCACGATCTGCTTGGCGTATTTCCTGGTCGCAAAGCACGTTTCGTCAAGAATTTCATGGAAGGTCAGACCAGCAT
>JAGWUK010000143.1 GCA_028868455.1 Burkholderiales bacterium
GCCTTGGCAGAAAAAGCGGCCAAAGCAGGTGCGGATGGATTGATGGTTGTGCCGAGCACGATTTATCACAGCAATCACCGGGAAACGATCGCGACGCTGCGTGCTATCGCGGCTGCCGGGGATTTGCCGATCATGATTTACTCGAATCGTCTCGCATATCGCGTGGACGTGACGACCGATATGCTGGAAGAGCTGGCAGATGATCCGCGCTTTGTCGCGGTCAAAGAATCCTCGGACGATATCCGTCGCAGCACCGAAATTATCAATCGTTTAGGTAATCGCTACGATGTATTTACCGGCGTAGATAATCTGGCTTTTGAAGCCTTGACCGTTGGTGCTGTTGGCTGGGTCGCTGGCCTGGTGGTTGCCTTCCCGCATGAAACTGTGGCGATCTACAAACTGATCAAGGCTGGCCGGTATAGCGAGGCGCTGGATATTTACCGCTGGTTCCGTCCTTTGCTGGATCTGGATGTGTCGACTTATCTGGTGCAAAACATCAAATTGGTCGAAACACTGGTCATCGACTCCAACGATCGCGTGCGCGCACCGCGTCTTCCGCTGGAAGGTGCGCAACGTCAATCCGTAGAACAAGTCGTTCATACCGCACTGGCGACGCGCCCTGTATTGCCGGTGTTTGCCTGAATGCGTTCTCAATAGACTTGATCCGGAGCAGACGTGATGAGGCCAGAAATGAGCGATGTTATCGTGATTGGTGCCGGAATCGTCGGCGCCAGTTGCGCATTGCGTTTGCAGCAGGACGGCTGGCAGGTCAGCCTGATTGACGCCGGTTCGCCCGGTTGCGGAGTGACCGCTGCCGGAATGGGACATCTGGTCGCACTGGATGAAACCGATCAGGAACTGCAATTGTGTTTGTTCTCGTTACGTCTATGGCGAGAGTTTTTAACATCCCATCCGGGTGTCGGAGAGCACAGTGCCTGCGGTACTTTGTGGGTTGCTGAAAACGAAGCGCAATTGAAGGAAGCGCAGCATCGTGCAGAACGATTAAGTCAGCATGGCTGGCATGCCGATGCCTTAAACGGCGAGCAGCTACGCCGGCTGGAGCCAGCATTGCGCAAAGGCTTATGCGGTGGGGTGCGGGTATCGGGTGACAGCGTGGTGTATCCGCCATTGATTGCGCATCACATGGTGCAAGACCTGGAAAAGCGTGGCGGCAAACTGCTTGCCGGGCAAAAAGTAGCGGCGATCGGTGAGGGATGTGTCGTCTTGAGTAACGGACATCGCTTGCACGCCAGACATATCGTCGTTGCAGCGGGGATGGGCGTTGCCGATTTGCTGCCAGAAATTGCCGTATTCGGTCGCAAGGGACATCTGGCAATTACGGATCGCTATCCTGGCACTTTATCGCATCAGATCGTCAGCATGAATTATGGTCAGGCCGCAGTCAGCGCTGATGCGCTGGCCGTGGCGGCAAATGTGCAGCCGCGACCAAGCGGTCAATGGCTGCTTGGTTCCTGCCGACAGGATCAGCAAGCCGATACGGCAATTGATCCGCACGCGCTTGGCGCCGTATTGCAAGCAGCCATGGCGCTCTTGCCCTGTCTGGCGGAGATGCGCGTTATCCGTGCGTGGGCCGGGATGCGACCGGCATCGCCAGATGGGCAACCTATCATCGGCCCTCATCCGTGGAGGGCCGGCGTCTGGCTGGCTGCAGGACATGAGGGATTGGGAGTGACAACGGCGATGGCGACCGCAGTATTGCTGGCAGACCAGATTGCTGGCCGTCACAGCGATCTGAATGGCGAAGCCTATCTGCCATCGCGTTTTTTTCCATCCAGAGAAGTGCACTATGCATGATGACACGCCATCTGCGAACGCCGGCGGTCTGAATGGTGAACCGGCAAAAATTTGGATCGACGGACATGCCGTTCAGGCCACGACCGATATGAGCGTGGCAGCGTCAATCATGCTGGGTGGCTTATGGCAAACCCGGCGCTCTGTCAGCGGCCAGGCGCGGTTTGCTTTGTGCGGGATGGGCGTGTGTCAGGAATGTCGGGTGCGAATCAACGGGCAGGCGCATCGCTTAGCCTGTCAGGTGCGCTGCCACAATGGCATGGTGGTGCATACCGATGGTGGGAGTGAGCCTTGAACGACGCAGTGTTTTCGTATTCGACCACAGTGTTGGTGCTCGGTGCAGGACCCGCTGGTATGGCTGCAGCCGTGGCAGCTGCCGGACTCGCAAGCAGTGTCATCCTGGTGGATGAAAATTGCTATCCTGGCGGCCAGATATGGCGCGGCGGCACCAAACGTTGGCATGACGAACGGTTGCATGCATTGTGGAAGCGATTGTCGGCGTGCAAAAATGTCCGCATCATACAAAGTGCACGAGTCATTGCTGCACCGGATAAGCAGACCTTGCTATTGGAAACATCAGCGGGGGCGCAGCTTGTCCATTGGGAGAAATTAATACTCTGCAGCGGCGCACGCGAATTACTATTGCCATTTCCCGGATGGACGCTGCCTGGCGTGACAGGGGCAGGCGGTTTGCAGGCGATGATAAAAGGGGGCATGGATGTGCGAGGAAAACGCGTCGTCGTCGCCGGTACAGGACCATTACTCCTGGCCGTGGCGGAAAGCGTCCTCAATGCCGGTGGCAACGTGATTGGCATTCTTGAACATCGCGGCACGCGGCAACTCGCCGGCTTTTCCTGGCAATTACTGAACAAATTTAAGGCGAAGTGGCGACAGTCGTTGCAATTGCTGTGGGCGTTGAAGTCCGTGCGATATCGGCACAATGCGACCGTGCTGGCAGCAGACGGCGAGGATCGTTTGCGCAGTGTTTCGATACGACATGCGGGACATCAGCTAAACCTGAAATGCGATTTACTGGCTTGCGCGTATGGCTTGATTCCGAATCTGGAGCTGGCAAGCCTGCTTGGTTGCAAGACAAGCGATGGGCGCGTGATCGTGGATGCCAGACAGGCGACCAGTCGCCCCAAAGTGTGGGCGGCTGGCGAGGCGACTGGCATTGGCGGGGTGGACAAGGCGCTGGCTGAAGGCCGCATCGCCGGGCTGGCAGCAGTCGGCGCAGCGCCGTCACACAGCGAGTTTGCAGCGCGCAGCGAGGCGCTACAATTTGCGGACTTGCTTGCCCGGTATTTCGCACCAGCATCGGCATTGCGTGCTGTATGCACACCCGACACGCTGGTTTGCCGCTGTGAAGACGTGTATGCAAGGCAGTTGAGTGAATTCAAGGACTGGCGTACTGCCAAATTAATGACGCGTGCCGGAATGGGGGCATGCCAGGGGCGCATTTGTGGTGCGGCTTGCCAGTTTTTGTACGATTGGCAGGCACCGGAACTGCGGCAGCCGGTGTTTCCGGCAACGACGTCAACTTTAGCTGCACTATCTGCAGCGTGCAAAAAGGATGAGAAAGAATGAAACAACTGTATATCAATGGCCAATGGCTTGATGGCGCCGCCATCAGTACGACACGCAATCCTTCAGATCGCAGCGACGTGATTGACGACTACGCGGTAGCCGGCGCCATGCAAGTAGAAATGGCCCTGGAAGCGGCGCGGGCAGCGTCCGAAAACTGGCGTCATTCCGGCGTGCAGCAACGTGCCGATGCACTAGAAAAAATCGGTGCTGAAATAAGTGAGAGAAAAACAGAACTCGGTACGCTGCTGGCGCGTGAAGAAGGTAAGACCTTGCCGGAAGCCATCGGTGAAGTCGGTCGTGCTGCCGCGATATTTAAGTTCTTTGCTCAGGAAGCTTTACGCATACGCGGAGACAAACTGGCATCAGTGCGCCCTGGTATCGAGGTCGATGTTACGCGGGAACCAGTGGGCGTCGTCGGCATCATCGCGCCGTGGAATTTTCCAATCGCTATCCCGGCGTGGAAAGTCGCTCCGGCACTGGCCTACGGTAACTGCGTGCTGCTCAAACCGGCAGAACTGGTACCGGGATGTTCATGGGCGATGGCAGAAATCATCAGTCGTGCAGGATTGCCGGAGGGCGTATTCAATTTACTGACCGGCCCTGGCAGAGTCGTTGGTGAGGCGATGGTGAATGACCGTCGTGTTGATGCGATCAGTTTTACCGGATCTGTCAGTACGGGAAGCCGCGTTCTCGCTGCTTGCGCAGCGCGCCGCGCCAAAGTGCAATTGGAAATGGGCGGGAAAAATCCGCTCGTGGTGTTGGCAGACGCGGATCTGGATACGGCGGTCAATGCCGCGATTCAGGGTTCGTTTTTCTCAACAGGTCAGCGTTGTACCGCGTCTTCACGGCTGATCGTCGATGAAAATATCCATGCCGCATTTGTTGCAGCAATGATCGCCAGGCTCAAGCAATTAAAAGTAGGGCATGCACTGCAAGCCGGTATCGATATCGGTCCCGTCGTCGATCAGTCACAGCTTGACCAGGATTTGCGCTACCTGCAAATCGCCAAAGACGAGGGCGCACGCCTTGCTTTCGGTGGCGAACGTCTGCAACGCGAAACAGATGGTTATTTTCTTAATCCCGCATTATTCGTTGATTGCGACCCGGCCATGCAACACACACGGGAAGAAATTTTCGGCCCGGTTGCTTCAGTTATTCCAGCAAAAAATTACGAACATGCTTTGCAACTGGCCAACGATACCGAATTTGGCCTGACCGCCGGTATTTGCACGACGTCGCTGAAATACGCTACGCATTTCAAGCGCCATGCCCGTGCCGGCATGGTCATGGTCAACGTACCGACAGCAGGCGTGGATTATCATGTTCCTTTCGGCGGCAGCAAAGGCTCCAGCTACGGTGCCCGCGAGCAGGGCAGCGCTGCGGTAGAGTTTTTCACCACTATGAAAACCAGTTATACCGGTTGCTGAATTACTTTACGCTAAGCTGTTGGCGATGATCGTTTTCGTCGCCGACACGCTGTGACTATCCGGGATAACGTCAGTGCACGCTGGCTGAACGAATTGGAATAGAGTGTTTGAGTTTATTTTTTGCTGGAATTACGACGCTGGATCTGTACCGAAAATTAAGATCAACCGGTTGCACATTCACGCAAATCCTGACGTAAGATGGGGGCTGGCTGAATTGTCCACATCCTCTTACGAACACGTAGCAAAGAATGAATTCAAGCACGCATCGAACAAATGCAAAAAATCCGCAATTGCGAGGTGACTTCCCGACGAATCGGTTGCAAAACTATCTGTGTCAAGGCGTGCTGAAGCGCTATTGCGCAAGGACTGCACGGCTATCTCGCAACGCGTTTTGTTTAACGGCGACTGTCACCGTATTCACCGTATTCACCGTTTCTGCATTGGCGCACGCATCGACATTATCTCCATTCACGACCGATGGTTGCAGCCTTTTCCCTGATCGCTCTATGGATGGTAAAAAGGATTGGTGCGCATGCTGTCTGGCGCATGATCTGGCGTACTGGCGCGGCGGCACAGAAGACGAACGCTTAAAGGCAGATCAGGAGCTCAGAGCCTGTGTCGAAAGAAAGACGTCCGATCACTCACTTGCTGAAACAATGTTTCTTGGCGTGCGTACCGGTGGTGGCCCACAAATCAATACGCCATTTCGGTGGGGGTATGGCTGGCCAGTCGGGCGCGGATATCAGGCGTTGACGGCCGACGAATCTGCACTGGCAGACAAGCTGGAAAGCATCTACCGCAACCAGAATCCAGGCTTGCAGTGTTCCGCTCCAAAACGCGGCAATCAATAGGGTCTGCCGGAACTAAACGGCTTGGATTTTTTTGGGGTTTGTGCAAAATTATCTTCGAAGTACTTGGCCGTTTGTCGGGCAAGCGTTTGTGCCTGCGGTGCACTTTTTCCAGATTCGTTTCGTTGCGTCGTCTCAATGTAAAAACGCAGTTCGTTAGTAGCATACTGATGGTTCCGTCAGGCGCTGGCATGTCGCCCGTATTGTGGTTTCATTTCTTGAGGATCATCCAAACCCTCTTGCATTTTTAAAAAAACACATGCTACACTGCGCGCTCTTTTCTCTTACCGGACATGAAATAAAGTGAGCAACTAAGTCTTCTCAAAAAAATAAGTTTCGACGCGCTACTTAGCGTGCTCGATGGTAGTCAATATTTTTTAAGGAGGTGCTATGACTCATGTCGCGCGTCTTACTTCGCTGGTTTCCCTGCATCAGGTTGCTTACCAGTTTGCTGATGGTTTTTCCATTTTTGAAAATCTGAACCTGACTTTTGATTATTCCCGTACGGCGGTTATTGGACGTAACGGACTCGGGAAAAGTGTCCTGGCACGTTTAATTGCCGGGCAATTGTTACCTACTTCCGGTGTGATAGAGCGGCAAGTGGCGGTCGCATACGTAGCACAGATGACTGCGCCGTGCGATGGCGAAACGGTGGCCAGTCTGGCGGGGTTGGCGCCTGCCCTGCATGCATTGCATCGATTGGCACAGGGAGAAGCAGATGCTGCTGATCTGGATCTGGTTGGTGATCGATGGGAATTGGCAGCGCAATTTCAACAGGCTTTGACCGACGCGGGTTTGCCGGAACTGCATGCCATGTCGCCAGCATCGTGTCTAAGCGGTGGGCAACGCGCACGCATTGCCTTGTTGGGCGCATTCTTATCCGATGCAGAAATGCTGGTGCTGGATGAGCCGACCAATCATCTGGATCAGTCCGGTCGATCATGGGTATTGCACATGCTGGATCAATGGCGGGGCGGTGTAATTATCGTCAGCCATGACCGGCGCCTGTTGATGGAGGTCGATAGAATTATTGAACTGACACCGGCTGGCGCGCGGGTCTACGGTGGAAATTACGACGTCTATCGTGCGCGATGCATGCAGGAAAAAGAGGCGGCGTTGGCAGCTTTGGCGCATGCCAGAACGGAGTGCAAGCGCGAACAATATCGCTTGCAACGCGAGCACGACACGATACAACGACGCGCAGCCTTGTCCCGTAAAAATGCAGATACCGCCAATGTGTCTCGGCCTGAGCGCTACGGCATGAAGCATGCTGCGACTGAAATCATGGGGCATGTACGCAAGCAGCAGCAAACTCTGAAAACCAGTCTGGATCTGCAGATCAAGGATGCTGCTTCCAGAGTTTTGCCAGATGAGCCGATTTTATTGGCGCTTCTGGCATCGTCGCTGCCTGCGCAAAAACAGGTGCTCAATGTGGATGGCGCACTTTTCCCTTGGCTGGATGTAAGTCATCCTGCATCTCGTTTGACATTGACGTTGGCCGGGCCAGTGCGGGTCGCCGTGACAGGGCCGAACGGTTGTGGTAAATCGACGTTGTTGCACATGCTGG
>JAGWUK010000144.1 GCA_028868455.1 Burkholderiales bacterium
TTTTTCCTGTGCCCCAATACTTTGGCAATAGGAATTTGTTATAGGCGTTGATGACTTGCACGATGGCTTTTTCCAGACGCTCTTCCGTCATGTGGTGCAGGTTGAGCCAGGAAACTTGCTTGCGGCTTATTCCTTTTACGGACCGTGCCGTCTGTGTTGGTCCCAAGTTACAACCATAACAAAACAGCGTCGTGACAAAGCGTTTGCGGGGATCATCGATCTTGGCCTCAAAGCCAGACAGTGGACCGAAATGTTTATGCAGATCCAGCCATCCTTCAGACTCGACCAAGATATCGAGAATATTCTTTTCCGGCAGGCGTGCGGTCAGGTGCTTATCGATCTGCTCCAGCGCAGCCGGCTTTGCATCTTTGGTGTGTTTGCGAATAATAATCTCTGTTCCTTCAAGATCAACATGGTCGTTGTCCGGGAATGCGTTATCAACCTTGTTGGCCATATCGGACAGCCAGGTTTTCAGATTGGCTACAAATTCTTTGGGCTCGGTTGGAAAGTTGAGCATGGCACCATATTCCGCCACTTGCGCCTGGTAAATTTCCCAATCCACGAGCTGTTCACGGTAGTCGCTGTACTGATCGCTATTGGCAACGTACAAATCGCCGGACTGCAGCTCTTGCATGGCTTCTGTTAGCACGCAAAGCTCAAAATACTTGCGATTGACTTCAGAAACGGCACCCGAGCGCTGGCCAGTGACGAGCTTGCGCCATTTCTCCGGAATCCACTTCAGGTTGATATTATCTTCAACGATGGATAAATGCTCTTTATGGCTTTGCCGATGCTTGAGGACAAAGCGAATCGCATTTATCAATGAGAGATCGGCCGTTGTCGACTCCAGATCCAGCAATCCCAAACAATTCAACAGTAACGGCCGCTGCGTCTGATATGGCACCAGCATGAACGGCAAATAGTTATTGCCGGCATAGGCCATATGTTCTTCGCATTCGGCCAGTAATAATTGCGGTTCATCATGCATGGCGGCCGCAATCTTCGCGCCGCGCTCTTGGTCCGTTTCGCCATCCTGAAACGCTTCAAGCACATCACGTAACTGCGACACCAATTTTTCGGCACGTTTCTGGTGCTCTAGGTAATAGCGCTGCAGTTGATCTTCGGCACTTGAATGTATTTTTCGGAGTTTGCGGATAAACATATCCACCGCGTCATCGAGCGATTTGCTTAACTGGGCATGAAACAGCACGACCATGAGGGCATAGCGCTTATTAGGCTGAACCGCTTTTAGGTCAGCAGCGTCGAGCGCCCGTGCTTCATTCACGTACTGCCCATATTTCACGATCGGAATATGATCGACCGGCGGCAATTGAGTGGACCACGTTTTGAGCCATTTCACATGATCGAGATATTGTCTGACTTCCGTGTTCGTTGGCTTTTTCGCTTCCTGTTTTACCAGCTGCCATCCGCTTGTCAGATGGGTCGGCAATACGTCCAGCATGGCGTTGAATTGCGTGATGACCTCTGCTGGCAACGGATCGCTCAATGTGCGGAAATAGTTTTCATTGACTTGATTACGCACGCGTTGCGCTGTGCGATTGAGACTACTGAATGCGGGTAATTCGTAGCGTTGGCGGATCAATTCTTCGATAACGACATTGATGATGTCCGCCAGCTCCTGTTTTGTTTGCGCAGCCTGCGTTGCGGCAATCAGGATAGCGTGATTGGTCTCTTTCGTGATTGGTTTGATATTGACATAGGCGCGTATATTTTCAATAAAGCGCTGTCTTGTATTCGATTTTTCGAGTTCCTGCAGTTCTTTTTGCGTGACCGATCGAGCGCCGATACATTTTGCGAGAAATGAAACAATCGGTGAAGGTACCTCCGCCAGCATGGCAAAGTAGCCTAGGCGCTGCACAGTTTTGAGAAGAACGATGATGAACAGCCGGGCCGGGATGTTACGGGCATAGCGCCGAGAAAATTTCAGTTCTTCTTCGCCTGGCGTGTAGATATCCTCAAGCTCTCGTTGCGTGAGTTCTGGTTTGAAGCGTGGATAAGCCGTTTCGTGAATACTGCTCACAGCGATGGACTCCCTGAAGTTCTTGTTTTTCTCTCGGCGGCAGGTGTACCTTTTCGACGCGATTTGTCGCTTACTTTTCTGCGCCTATTATGGTGTTTAATCGACGACGGGTTTCAGCCGTCATGTCTGATGGCTGGGTAACAAGGCTACTAGCCAATGCGTTGTGCGCAATCGAAGCAGGTCTTTCCTTGCCAATAATCCGGATCGCAGCAGTCGCAATGTGTTGGGCACGCTCTGCGTTTTTCATCAAATTGGCTATCGCCAGTTCCGCCGTGACGTGTTCCTCGTGTGGATGCCAACAGTCGAAGTCGGTCACCATCGCCAAAGTCGCATAAGCGATCTGCGCTTCTCTCGCCAGTTTTGCTTCCGGCATGTTGGTCATGCCGATCACGCTGGCGCCCATGCTGCGATACCAATGCGACTCGGCTTGTGTAGAAAACTGCGGGCCTTCGATACAGACATAAGTACCATCGCGATGCAGGTTGATGTGATCGGCCATGCTCACTTGTTCGACCGCGCGCGCAAGTGCGTCGACTACTTTGGGACAAACAGGTTGCGCCATCGAGACATGCGCAACAGCGCCGTCGCCAAAGAACGTGCTGTCGCGTCGCTTGGTCAAATCGATGAACTGGTCGGGCAGCACCATATCCAATGGTTTCATTTCCTCCCGAAGTGAACCGACGGCGGACATCGAAATCAAGTAGCGCACGCCCATCTGCTTCATCGCGTGGATATTTGCACGGTAAGGCACTTCGGATGGAATCATCCTATGACCACGCCCATGCCGTGCCAAAAAGGCAACCGGCACATCATGTACTGACCCGGTCACGAGTACATCGGATGGTTTTCCGTAAGGTGTATTCACCATATGTTCCGTCGCATTTTGCAGCGCTTCCATATGATAGAGGCCGCTGCCGCCGATAATGCCGATCAGTGCTTGTTGCATAAGAAACTCCTTTTTTGGATCGATTGATACAAGTTGGTCGTCGCCGGCAATCGATTTATTACAGCCTGATGCCCATTTCGAGTGTAATAAATCATGCGTTTGTGCCGACTGAGTCTTTATATTCCACCAAACCGGAGACCTGACATGACCAAGACCGTTCTGCTGGCACGCCCACACCCATTCATTGTTTCAGAAATGAAGCCTTTTTTGGAGGACGGCGGATACGTCGCCGCCAAACTGGAAAACATGGCTGATTTGGCAATGCAGGCCAAAAGCAGCGCGGGTGTGGTGATCTCGCTTGCCATTTCCTCGGCTATCGGCGTATCGGCATTCGATGTGCTCTCGCAATTGCGAAAGGACGCGCCCCGCACGCCCGTGTTGTTTGCCGCCATGCTGGATTTCAATTCGAGCAAGAGCAACCTGACGCGGCTTGCAGAACAGGCCGGGATGCAGGCCACCATCCTTGGGGTGGCTGCCAGCAATGAAGCCGCATCGGCGCTTGGCAAGCCGGACACTTTCTTTTATATCGGCAAGGATGACTTGGCAGACCCGACGCGTCGCGCTATTGCGAAACGGATGATACAGCGGCATTTTCGCTGAACCTGAAAGCGGGCTACTTGATGAAACGTTTGGTTCTGGTCGGCGGCGGACATGCGCATTTATCTGTATTGCAGGCATTGGCGCAGGAAAAATTAACCGATGTCGAGGTCGTGCTGGTCACGCCCAGCGCGCATCAGAATTATTCCGGCATGCTTCCTGGCTGGATGGCGAGTCATTATTCGCTTGCCCAATGCCGAATTGATTTGCATGCGCTGGCCCGTGCGGCCGGCGTGACAATGGTGATCGACCGCATTGCCGGCATGGATGCCGACCGGCGTTGCGTCGGGTTGCCTGACGGGCGGCATATTGAATACGATTTGCTGTCGCTGGATATCGGCAGCGAGATCGACGTATCATGGCTGGAGATGGCGGGCGACAAGCTGTTGCCGGTCAAGCCGCTGGATGCCTTCTTCGACGCGTGGCCGAAAGTGTTGGCGGCTGCAAGTGTGCAGTCCGGTTACAGGTTGGTGGTGGTCGGCGGCGGCGCTGCTGGTGTCGAGCTGGCGTTGGCGGCCAACCATGCGCTGCAACGTAACGCATGCAATGCGCAGGTGGATCTGGTCGCGTCCGACAGCGGCCTGTTACGCGGGCACGCTCCGGGTGTCCAGCGCCGCATGACGCGCGCGTTGGCACGCGCAGGTGTGCACCTACATGCACAAAAAGCGGTTGGGATAGAGCACGGCGTGATGCTGTCCGACGCGACGGTCCTGCAGGCCGATTGCGTGATTGCCGCCACCGGTGCACGCGCGCCAAGCTGGCTGCAACCTTCCAGGCTGCTGCTGGATGAACACGGCTATATCGCCGTCAACGGCCAGCATCAGAGCCTGTCGCATGCGAATGTATTTGCCGCCGGGGATATCTGTGCGCGCCAGGATTTGACGATGGCACGTTCGGGCGTACATGCGGTACATGCCGGTCCCGTTCTGGCCGCCAATCTGCTGGCAACACTGAAGCGCAATCCACTTGCCACTTACAAACCGCGCAAACGTTCGTTATACCTGTTGGCATGCGGGGATCAATACGCGATTGCGTCGTGGGGAGGATTCAGCGCGGAAGGCGCATGGGTATGGCGCTGGAAGGATCGGATCGACCGCGGTTTCATTGCACGGCATTCAAATTCAGGGCGGCGGCGTGATACATTGGTCTCGAAGGAGGCAACATGAATGTCATCAAACAATTAAGCCACTGGCTGCACCCGGATGCGGAGCCTGCATCGGCCGATGTGGCGACCCAATCCAGCCATTTGCTGGCCAGCCTGCTGACCATGGCCTGGTTTGTCGAAGCGCGTGATCCGTACACCGGCGGGCATCTGTGGCGGGTATCGCGCTATGCGCGCCTGCTGGCGGAACGGGCCGGTTTCAACAATGCCGATGCCGCGCGCATCGGGCTCGGCGGCTTCCTGCACGATCTGGGTAAAGTCGGCGTGCCCGATGCGATCTTGCGCAAGACGGATCGGTTGACGGAGGAAGAATACGCGGTCATCAAGACCCATCCGACCATCGGCATGCGCATGCTGTCTGGACACCCGCTGGCGCAACTGGTCAGCGATGCCGTATTGCTGCATCACGAACGGCCGGATGGCCTCGGTTATCCGCGCGGGCTGTCTGGCGATGGGATTCCCGACATGGCGCGCATCGTTGGCATTTGCGATGCGTTCGATGCGATGACCAGCCATCGCCCATATCGTCCCGGCATGCCGCGCGACAAGGCGATTGGGATCCTGCGGCATTTTCGCCGCACGCAATTCGATACACACTATGCCGACATTTTTATCGCTCTGGGTGAAGCCGGTGAGCTAAACCATGTGATGGGCCACAGCGACGAAAGCATCCCGCTGCAATCGTGCCCGATGTGCGGGCCGACGCTGGTGATCACGCGCGAGAACGACGAGGGCGATCATCTCTACTGTCGCAACTGCAGCGGTGAATTTACCTTGAAAAAGCAGGACGCAGGTCTGGTCGCGGTACCGACCGGCAGGCAGGGGCAAGCAGTCGATCTGGAACCGGAAGTCGATTCCGCACTGATTGCACGCACGGTGCGGGCGGCGGTAGAAGCGCTGCCGATTGCGGATCTGATGAAGGCGGCGTCAATGCCGGTCGGGGCTGCACGATGAAATCGATGATGCGGTTGATTTTATCGGCCAGGATCGCAAAGAGTGCCTTGCGCGTTGCATTGGTGGTGGGGACAGCGTTGAATCTGATCAATCAAGGCGAACACATCCTGGCGGGAAATAATATTTCATGGTTCCATCTGTTGTTGAATTATTTTGTGCCGTACTGCGTTGCAAGCTATAGTGCTGCAAGAAACCAGCTAACCAGGAGCGAGGATGAATAAGGCGATTACACTGGCGTCAGACGTTGGTTCCACTGAATCGGAAAACACGTCCTTACTTTCGGAAACGGAATTTCTGGAAAGCTTGCGGTGCCAGATGCATAAATTTGCGACTCTGCAACTGTCTGACTCCCATCTCGCCGAGGACGCAGTGCAAGAAGCGCTGATTGGTGCGCTCAAGAACGCCAAATCATTTGCCGGACGCGCAGCATTAAAGACATGGGTGTTTGCCATTCTCAAAAACAAGATCGCAGATACACTGCGCCAGAAGCAGCGCATGGCCGAGGCCAGCAGCCTGATGCACGACGATGAAGAAGACGAAGATTTCTCTGAATTATTCGATAAGACGGGTTTCTGGCAAGCAGACGAGCGACCGGCCATATGGGGCAACCCAGAGGAGGCGATGCATGAGGGCGAATTCTGGCGCGTATTTGAAGCATGCCTGGAAAATTTGCCCGGCCACCAGGCGCGCGTCTTCATGATGCGGGAATTTATCGAACTCGATTCTGATGAGATCTGCTCGACCGTCGGCATTACCGTGAGCAATTTGAATGTGATGTTGCACCGCAGCCGGATACGGTTGCGCGAATGCCTGGAGAACCAATGGTTCTTGAAGGGAGAACTACCATGTTGAACTGTAAAGATGTCACGTTCCTGTACTCGGAATCACAAGAGAGAAAACTGACTTTGCAAGAACGCATGTCGCTCAAGATGCATGTGATGATGTGTTCCGGCTGTCGCAATTTCGGCAAGCAGATGGTCACGCTTCGTCAAGCAATGCGTGCTTATGCCAAGGGAGCAGATGAACGTGCCGACAAGAAGGACAAATAGGCGTTGTAATGACGAGTGCGCAACGTATTGTCGTTTGGCGCTTGTGAGTCATGGATAGACTGACACCGCTCCTGACACAATTCTCACTACACGCGGGCGTGTTCTACACCGGCAATATCTGCGGCGTTCACGATTTTCGCGAAGACGCCATGCGCGGGCATATCCATTTGGTACGGCGCGGATCGGCCCAAATGATTGGCGCTTCCGGCGAGGTCGTCTCCATCACCGAGCCGAGCATCCTGTTCCTGCCGCGTCCCGACACGCACCGCCTGATTGCCGATGATCTGGCGGGTGCGGATGTGGTGTGCGGCACGATTCAATTTGGCGGCGGCGGGAGCAACCCCATTTCCGATTCCCTACCCAACGTTGTGCTGGTACCGCTCGCTGTACTGCCTGGCGTCGAAGCACTGCTGGGTCTGATGTTCGATGAAGCTTTTTCTGAACAATGCGGCAGTCAGGCGGCGCTTGATCGCCTGTGCGAAGTATTGAT
>JAGWUK010000145.1 GCA_028868455.1 Burkholderiales bacterium
CAACCGCGACGGATTGCTCACTATCCGCGGTAATGACGTTGATCACGCCGGCAGGTATGCCTGCGCGCTGCGCCAGTTCAGCCAGAGCCAGCGCCGACAAAGGTGTTTGCTCGGCAGGTTTGATCACGATCGTGCAACCGGCGGCGATTGCGGGTGCGACTTTGCGCGTAATCATCGCAATCGGAAAATTCCAGGGCGTGATAGCCGCGCATACGCCGATCGGCTGGCGCAGTACCACCATACGTTTGTCGCTCCATGTGGAGGCCATGACATCGCCAGAAACACGTTTCGCTTCTTCGGCAAACCACTCCAGAAAACTCGCTCCGTAAATCACTTCTCCCTTGGCTTCGGCCAGCGGCTTACCTTGCTCTGCCGTCATGATAGTAGCCAGATCGTCGGCATGGACGATCATCAGATCAAACCATTTGCGCAGGATATGGGCGCGCTCTTTGCCGGTTTTCGCTGACCACGCTGGGAAAGCGCTTTGGGCAGCGGCAATCGCCGTCTGAGTTTCTGCTTCACCCAAATTGGGCACCGTCGCCAGCAAGGCATGATTCGAAGGATTGCTGACTGCAAATTGCGTTGCTGCGCTGACCCAGTTGCCGTTGATGTACGCGGCATCGCGCAACAAAGATGGATCGTTTAAGCTTAATTCCTGTTTGCTCTGAGTCATTATTGGTGCCCTTTTCTCTGGGTTAGTTTGCGCAAAGCAGAAAGCCTAAAGCAAAACGGCCAAGTCTGCTAAGACCTGGCCGTTTTTAACGATGAAATATATTAATTTGCTTTCGGCTTCGCTTCTTCGCGCCGATTAAATCCCGCCACCATATCGAAGCGGAACAGGCGGCATTCCAGTGCGCCATTGAAGAACGGCGTTTTGCGCGATTCTTTCAATCGCAACATTTTCGGCACAGTCAGATCGGCCGTGAACAGGAAAACGCTCCAGCCAGCAAAGCGTTGCTTCAACGTTGTACTGAAGGCGCCGAAAAACTCGCGCGCAAGCTCGTCGGATTCCAGATTGCTGTCACCGCGCACCCCGATCCGTTCACCATACGGCGGATTGGTCAGCAAAATGCCGGGTTGCGTCGTCGGCGCCTTGATTTCCTGCGCTTCGATTTGCTTGAGGGGTACGTCGAAACGTATGCCGGCCTTGTTCAGATTATTGCGCGTCATGACGACCATGTCGCCGGAGATATCGCTGCCGAAGATCGTTGGTTCTGCTGGCAGTGGATGAGGCTTCGCTTGCGCCTTGATTGCATTCCAGGCATCGGCATCAAACTGATGAAATTTTTCAAATGCGAATTCGCGCTTCAGCCCTGGCGGGATACCCGCCAGGATTTGCGCTGCTTCGATCAGGATTGTGCCGGAACCGCACATAGGGTCGAACAAGGGCACGCCCGGTTTCCAGCCTGCGGTGCGCAGCAAACCGGCAGCGAGGTTCTCGCGCAAAGGTGCGTCGCCGGTTTCGAGACGCCAGCCACGCTTGAACAAAGGTTCGCCCGACATGTCGAGATAAATCGTGAAATTGCGCGCATCCAGAAAACCGACAATACGCATATCCGGCGTTTTTGTATTCACCGACGGACGTTGCGTGAACTGATCGCGGAAGCGATCACAAATCGCATCCTTGATTTTAAGCGTCGCAAATTCCAGACTCTTTAACGGCGACTTGACGGCAGTGACGTCAACGCGAATCGTGTGATGGTAGCCAAACCAGTCTTCCCAGGGCTGCTCCAGAACAAGATCGTAAATATCGTTTTCGTTTGCGTAACTGGAATGCCCCATGCGCATCAGCACGCGCGACGCAATCCGCGAATGCAAGTTGATACGCCAGCCGTCTTGCAGACTGCCTGAACAATGGACACCACCCGGCACCTGATTGTGGACGGTCATGGTTTTATCGAGCGCTGCGATTTCGCCTAATTCTTCAGCGAGCGCGATTTCCATGCCGCGTGGGCATGGGCAAAAATAAGAATGTCGTGTCATGGGGAACCCTTTATCCGTTGTGTTTCAAAAGTGCGGTGAACATCATCACCGCGAAAGCCATTTGCAGAATCTGCGTCTGCGGCGGAGCACACTGTGCGTCTTGTCGCGATGCCTAAGAAAGCAATCTGCATATCACCAGTCAGCTTTGCTTATTTCAAAGGACTTACACAAAATTGTTCCGGCAAGGCATCGTGAAGAAGGCAGTACAAATCGTACGACGAGAAACCGGAACTCCACTCGAACAGCCTGATGTCAGTCCTGATTTAAAAAGGCTTAACGACCACCAGAATTAAAACAATCGCCAATAAAACGACTGGCACTTCGTTAAACCAGCGGAACCAGACATGGCTGCGCTTGTTCTTTCCCTGTTCAAATTTTTTCAGCAAACTGCCGCAGGCATGGTGATAGCCAATCAGCAAAATCACGCACGTCAGCTTGCCATGCAGCCATCCGTTACCCGGGCCTTTACCTATCCCGATCACCAGCCACAAGTACAGGCCCAATGCGATTGCCGGGACGGCGAGGATGGTCATGAAGCGATACAACTTACGCGCCATCAACAATAAACGCTCGGTCGCGGAAGTTTCATTTTCCATGGCCAGATTTACCAGTATGCGCGGCAGATAGAATAAGCCAGCGAACCAGGACATGACGAACAAGATATGAAACGCTTTGATCCAGAGCATAATTACCTTTCAGGTTTATTGACGGATTTCACCGTGGCCGAACACCACATATTTCAACGAGGTCAGGCCTTCTAATCCGACCGGACCACGGGCATGCAGTTTGTCATTGGAAATACCGATTTCGGCACCGAGGCCATATTCAAATCCATCGGCAAAGCGTGTCGAGGCATTGACCATGACCGATGCCGAATCGACTTCGCGCAGAAAACGTAAAGCCCGCGTGTAATCTTCAGTCACGATGGATTCGGTATGCCTGGATGAATAGTCGTTGATGTGCGTGATCGCGGCATCCATATCTGGTACAACTTTTACCGCCAGCACTGGCGCTAAGTATTCTGTGCTCCAGTCTTCTTCCGTCGCGGTGGCCAGATAAGGATAGTCCGCCAAAATCTGTGCAGCCGCCGGGTCGCAGCGCAATTCCACTTTTTTGTCGGCGTACAAAGCTGCCAGCGCGGGTAAAACCTGGGCGGCGAAGCCCTGGGCGACCAGCAAAGTTTCCATGGTGTTGCAGGTGCCGTAACGATGACATTTGGCGTTAAAGGCGATATCCAGCGCTTTTTGCAGATCCGCTTTATCGTCGATGTACACGTGGCAAATACCATCCAGATGTTTAATCATCGGCACGGTCGATTCTTGCATCAGGCGGGCGATCAGACCTTTGCCACCGCGCGGGACGATCACGTCCACAAATTGCGGCATGGTGATCAGTTCGCCAACCGCAGCGCGATCCGTGGTTTCCACGATTTGCACCGCATCGGCTGGCAAGCCTGCGCCGGCCAATCCTTCTTTGACCAGTTTTGCCAGCGCCTGATTGCAATGGATGGCCTCGGAGCCGCCGCGCAATATGGTCGCATTGCCGCTCTTGATGCACAAGCCAGCTGCATCGACGGTGACATTCGGACGTGCTTCGTAAATGATGCCGATCACGCCCAACGGTACACGCATTTGCCCGACCTGAATGCCGCTCGGACGATATTTCATGTTGGAGATTTCACCGATAGGATCGGCCAGGCTGACGATTTGCTCCAGGCCCTCGGCCATTGTCGCAATCGCCTTGTCGGACAAGGTCAGGCGATCGAGCATCGCGGCTTCCATGCCGGCGTTTTTTGCGGCAGCCAGATCAAGTTCGTTCGCGGCGCGCAATGTCGCGGCATCACGCCGGATGGCTGCGGCAATCAGACTCAGCGCCTTGTTTTTGGCGGCAGTATCGGCTTTTGCCATGGCGCGTGAAGCTGCTCTGGCGCGCATGCCAAGCTCGTTCATGTAGTGCTTGATATCCATAATGATTTGCCGAGGAAGCATATACTCCCTCTCAGTATTTAATTAAGTCGCAATCAATATGCGCGGTTGAGTGGCCATTTTCAGCCATACTCCCCCATATCACATATTTCCCCATAGCTGACAGGTGTCGTTCTTTGCGCACAGGCTTACTGCATGTACGCTGGCCGGCGCCATCGTTTAGGCTGCCATTGCCACCTTTAATCCCAATTGCAATAACGCATCCCAGGCATCGCCAGCGAAATTCCTGGCGCGTAAGCCTTTCACCATCTTATCGATTTGCGCGGCTTCCTGCAGCGCGTTCTGCAAATTGCGCAGACTGACGCGGCGCAAAGCCGGGTCCATCATTTTTTCGCGCGGTCCCCAGATCCGGTATTCCTTTAACAGGGCACTCAAAGGGCGCCCCTGGCTCATCCCGGATTTCAATTTCAGCAGTGTGCGAATTTCTTCCGTCATCGCCCACAAGACCAGAGGCAAAGCCTCGCCCTCGCCTTTTAGTCCGTTCAGCATGCGCACCAATCGCGCCACGTCACCGACCAGCATCGCTTCATTGAGCTTAAACACGTCGTAACGGGCGACGTTTAACACGGCATCGTGGATTTGTTCAAAACTCAGTTTGCCGGGTGGATGCAGCAAAGCGAGCTTTTGAATTTCCTGATGTGCTGCGAGCAAATTGCCTTCGACGCGATCCGCAATAAAATCCAGACTCTGCCGGTCGGCGCTATGCTGCTGAGCTGCCAGACGCTGACTGATCCAGTTCGGCAACTGATTGCGTTCAACCAGCGGAATATCAATATACACGGCAGCCTGTTGCAGGCAGGCGACCCAGGCCGCTTTTTGCGTTGCCCAGTCCAGCCGGGGCAAGCTGATCAATGTCAGATTATCGGGCGACAAATTCGCCACATATTCTTGCAAAACCTGACCGCCATCCTTACCGGGTTTGCCTGTCGGTATCCGCAGATCAATCAGTTTTTTGTCGCCGAACAACGATTGTGACTGATTCGCCGCCAGCAAAGCACCCCATTTGAAACTGCGTTCTACCGTCAGTATCTCGCGCTCAAAAAATCCCTGCGCCTTCGCTGCGCGGCGGATTTTATCGCCCGCCTCCAGCGCCAGCAGATGCTCGTCGCTGGTGACCACATACAGTGGCGCCAGCGTCTTGGTCAGATGCGCATCGAGCGCATCAAAGCGCAATTGCATGTTATTGATCCATCTTCATCACGGCCAGACGGCGCATGATTTGCTGCACCAGATCGCTTTGCATGTCGCGATACAACAAGGCTTCCTCTGCCTCTTTTGCCAGCACCTGGGTTTCGTTAAAAGTGATATTGCGTTTTAACTGAATATCGACCGGCTCCAGAAATACTTTGCCAACCGCATTGCGCACGCGGAAACGGAAGTTGTAATTGAGGTTGTATTCGCGCACACGCCCCTGACTGTTCAGCGACAAAATCTGCTTGTCGCGTGTTTCGCTGAGCACCTCAAGGATCACCTCGGCATCACTGGCATTCGCCATAATGCTGGTCTGCCCGTTTGCACGAATCTGCCGACGCAGTTCGCCACCCAGCGAAGAGCTGTCCGGCAAGTCGATGTAAATGCTTTTGAACGGTAATGCGACCGGTCCACGCAGAGCGAAACCGCATGCAGATAAACTCAACAAGGCCATGACTGCCAGCCAGCCAGTCAGGTGACGCAGATACGATGTGCGCATGCAGTTTTTCTCCGTGTTCAGATGATCGCTCAGGCGACGATGTTGACCAGTTTGCCTGGTACAACGATGATTTTCTTGGGCGTGCCTTCAACAAATCGCAAGACGCTTTCACTGGCCAGCGCCGTTGCTTCTATCGTTGCCTTATCTGCGTCTTTGCTGACTTTGATACTGCCGCGCAGTTTACCGTTGACCTGCACCATCAGTTCAATTTCATCCTGCACCAGCGCTGCTTCGTCGACTTGCGGCCAAGGCGCATCAATCAACTCGCCCAGCTCAGCGGCAAAGCCCAATTCCTGCCACAAGGCGTGCGTGATATGCGGACAGACCGGATACAGACCACGCAGCAAGATGCTGAACGCTTCGCGCATTGCTGCCGCGTGCGGCTCGCCTTCTGCCTTATACGACTCTATCGTGTTCAGCAATTTCATCGCCCCGGACACCACGGTGTTGTATTGCAGACGATCGTAGTCGGCGTCGATTTGCTTCAAAGTCAGATGGACTTCGCGGCGCAAAGCTTTGACATCGGCGGCATCACTGGCAGCAGCATTGGCACCGGCGGCAATCGTGCCGGATAATTTCAATGCGGTTGCCCACAGGCGACGCAAATAACGCGACGCACCTTCGACACCGCTGTTGCTCCAGGCTGCGCTTTGATCTGGCGGGCCAGCGAACATCGTGAACAAGCGCGCCGTATCAGCACCGAACTGAGTGATGATGTCTTTCGGCTCAACCACATTGTTTTTGGACTTCGACATTTTTTCTATGCCGCCCATTTGCACTGGCTGGCCATCGGATTTCAGGCTCGCCGAGATCGGACGCCCCTTGTCATCGTGCTGCACTTCAATTTCGTTTGGATAGAACCAGGTCTTCTTGCCGCTGGCGTCTTCACGGTAGAACGATTCGTTCAGCAACATACCTTGCGTGAACAGATTTTTGAATGGCTCATCAATCTTGACCAAGCCCAGATCGCGCATCGCCTTGGTCCAGAAACGGGCGTACAGCAAATGCAGCACCGCGTGTTCGACACCGCCAATGTACTGATCCATCGCCATCCAGTAATCATTGCGTTCATCGACCATCGTCGTCGCATCCGGGCAGGTATAGCGCATGAAATACCAGCTTGAATCAACGAAAGTATCCATGGTGTCAGTTTCGCGCTGTGCCGGTTTGCCGCATTTCGGACAAGGCACGTTCAGGAACGCTGCATGCGTTTTCAGCGGATTACCGGAACCATCAGGAATGCATTCGGTTGGCAATACTACGGGTAAATCTTCGTAAGGCACAGGCACATCACCACAGCATTCGCAGTGAATGATAGGGATAGGTGTGCCCCAGTAACGTTGACGCGAGATACCCCAGTCACGCAGGCGCCAGGTCGTTTTTTTCTCGCCCAGTTCCTTCGCCGCCAGATCAGCAGCAACGGCATCCACAGCTGTTTTGAAATTCAAACCATCGTATTTGCCGGAGTTGATCATTACACCACGCTGCTTGTCACCATAAGACTCAGCCCAGGCATCCGTCGTAAACGTTTCACCCTCAACTGCAACGACTTGTTTGATCG
>JAGWUK010000146.1 GCA_028868455.1 Burkholderiales bacterium
AACGCGGCAAAACCAACGGTTTCTTCTCTGGTGCGAAAGGCCATTTTGTAAATGCCAGTCTCACTGGTCGATCGTGTTTGCCCAAAACCGGTTCGCATACCAGCGAGATTTTGCAGTTCCAGCACAACGTGTTCCAGAATGTGTCCTGCCCAAGTTCCTTCGCGCAGACGTTCCAGAAAACCGCCGCGCTCGCCTACACCACAACGATGTTCAATCAATCCCGGCAGCCAGGTTGTCAGTCGCTCAAATAAACCTGGCAAAGTATTGGATGGGAACTCTTCTAGTAATCCAATATCCAGCCATGTTTCAATGACTGGTCTGTAAGTCCAGATATTCGGGCCGCGCAGGTGGGTCGCACGGAGAATCGTGATGTCTTTCTTTTTCGCTGTCATGTATGTACTTTTCGGGGGAATTCAGTTTTTGCCTGAACCGGTCATTGGTTTGAATGATGCGTTGATTTTTTCAAGAAAATTTAATTATTTATAACGACAGTGTCACCGCCAAAGGCCGCTAAAAAAAGTCTCAGGTTTTACGCTAATTGATCGCGATGCTTGCTGATATACTTGCGCGCCTGCATAAAAGTCATAGAACTTTTATCTGGTGTATCTGATTGTTTTTCTATTCGATAGAATACCGTAAATCGCTATATTCATGATATGGGTAAGGCGCTAACGGAAGCAATGTTTCCCCTTAATAAATTACTGCCCTGATTCAGTCTGGGCAGACTGCCGAGCCGGAGTTAGTTTTAAGATGACCACACAACAATTCAGTCCTGAGCAAGGTTCGCTGCCGATTCCGGCATTCTGGCAATCTGAGTTGAAAAAACAAATCGCCAAAGGCGAAAACGTTTTGACTGCAGTGGAGGTTGACTTAGATAGCAAGCTCCGTTTTGAAAAAGGTTTAATTGTTGTTACGAACTCCCGCATTCTGGCAAAGTCACCTGGCGATACCCTGTGGAAAAGTTGGTCGTTTAGTAATGGTATGTCGCTGACTCACCATGATCATGCTGGTGTCGGGCATTTGCAGTTATTGAATTTGCAAGGGTTAATGGCCGATTGGCGTTTTACGCTGGGGCAAAACTTGCAGATTATCCGACTGATCGATCATTTTAACGAGCAGTTACAAAGCCATGTTTCTGGGTTGCCAGTGATTCGGGCAGAACAGAATATTTGTCCAAGTTGTAAAGCCGCACTCGAACCCGATCAGGAAGAGTGTCCAGTTTGTACGAAAGTGATCTATACACCTCCATCGACGTGGACGCTTTTTCGTTTATGGCGCTTTACGCGTCCTTATCGGCTCCCTTTATTTGTCGGCTTTTTACTCATGTTGCTTGGAACAGCGGCGCATATGGTTCCACGCTATCTGACAAAACCATTAACAGATGAAGTCCTTATTCCCTACCAAAGTAATCAGTTTGTTGACCCAAAACTAGTAACGCTTTATATCGGTGGATTGCTAGGATCGGCTGTTGTTGCATGGTTGCTGAGTTGGGGGAAAACTTATATTTTGGCTTTGGTTTCCGAGCGGATCGGCGCTGATTTACGTACTGCGACGTATGAACACTTATTGAAGTTGTCGTTAGAATATTTTGGCGGCAAGCGGACGGGTGATCTGATGTCACGCATCGGTAGTGAAAGTGATCGTATTTGCGTGTACTTGTCTTTGCATTTGCTCGACTTCGCGACCGATGTTCTGATGTTTATCATGACCGCCGGTGCATTGTTGCAAATCAATACAAAACTAGCATTGGTGACTTTGCTTCCTTTGCCCATCATTGCCTGGATGATTCATCTGGTCAGAGATCGCTTACGCACTGGTTTTGAAAAAATCGACCGGGTATGGGGAGAGGTGACCAATGTTTTAGCTGACACGATTCCAGGTATCCGCGTCGTGAAAGCATTTGCGCAAGAAAGTCGCGAAGCAAGCCGTTTCCGCGAGGCTAATAAACACAATCTTGCTGTCAACGATAAATTGAATAAGGTATGGTCCCTGTTTTCACCCAGTGTTTCGTTTTTTACTGATCTGGGGATTCTTGTTGTCTGGGGGTTTGGAATTTGGCAAGTTTCCCATAATGAAATTACAGTCGGTGCTCTCGTGGCAGCGGTTGCATTTATCAGTAATTTTTATGGGCGACTTGATTCCATGAGTCGTATTGTTTCAGTGACTCAGAAATCGGCGTCTGCTGCAAAACGTATTTTCGATATTTTGGATCACGTATCCAGCGTTCCAGATCCACAACACCCTGTCAAAGTGGAAGAAGTGAAAGGCCAGATTGATTTGCGCGAAGTCGGGTTCCGCTATGGAAACCGTGCTGTGAATCGAGGAATTACTTTGCAAATCAAGCCTGGAGAAATGATTGGTCTGGTCGGTCATAGCGGTTCGGGAAAAAGTACCTTGGTAAACTTGATTTGCCGTTTTTATGATGTTTCTGAAGGTGCAATTTTGCTGGATGGTGTCGATATCCGATCGTTCGCCGTGGCAGATTATCGACGCAATATCGGACTGGTATTGCAAGAGCCGTTTCTCTTTTTTGGAACGATTGCCGAAAACATTGCGTATGGTAGACCTGACGCCAGCAGAGAAGAGATTATTGCCGCTGCGCGTGCAGCTCATGCACATGAATTCATTTTGCGATTACCTCAGGGATACGATTCCATGGTGGGAGAGCGCGGGCAAGGCTTGTCCGGTGGTGAGCGTCAGCGGGTGTCTATCGCGCGGGCATTATTGATTGATCCCCGCATTCTGATTATGGATGAGGCCACGTCGTCCGTAGACTCGGAAACTGAAAAAGAAATTCAAAAGGCACTGGATAATCTGGTAAAAGGGCGCACCACCATCGCCATTGCACACAGGTTGTCAACTTTGCACAAAGCAGATCGATTGGTCGTTCTGGATCGCGGTCAGATAGTCGAAGTTGGCTCACATGATGAATTGATGATGAAGGAAGGCGCCTATCATCGTTTGTACCAAGCTCAGGCACGAAATGCTGAAATATTGGGAGGTGAATAAAATGGACGCGTCAGCATTTAATTTAAGTCGGAATTCGTTCGGAAAACTTGTTTTAACCAGGGGCTCCGGTGAAGTGTTTGAAGAAGTTAGTCCTGTGCGAGCATTTCCAATACAAGCACCAGACGACGGGATTTCCATCGTCTTGCCCGATGGACGAGAAGTCGCATGGGTAGACAGGCTTTCCCAATTGTCTGGTGAGGATCGTAGACTAGTTGAGGAGGAGCTGGAGGGACGGGAGTTTATGCCTGAGATTTCACGCATACATCATGTCACCAGTTTCGCTACGCCGTGTACGTGGAAAGTTAGTACAGACCGTGGTGATACCGAGTTCGTTTTGAAGGGGGAAGAAGATATTCGCCGAATTGGTCGACAATCATTGCTGATTACCGACAATCATGGCATTCATTTCTTGATTCGCGATATGTTTAACATAGACAAACATAGTCGTAAAATTTTGGATCGTTTTCTTTAGTCTCGTCGATAGCTAACTTAATTAAGAAGAGAAGTTCGGTTCATTTTTAATTCAGTGCCAGTTAAATTTCAGGCGGGAGCGAGCAACTATATAAATTGGTTTCTTTGCTTTCCCCTTCGAGAATGACAACGTCTTCCAGAGTAAACCCTAATTTAGCCAACAAGTTGTTTGAATTTCGATTATAGGGTGACGTAATCGCTACAAGTTTTTCCAACCCTAAATGCTCGTACGCATATACCACGACCGCCTTGGCGGCTTCCATCGCATAGCCTTGCCCGCCGAATTCCGGTAAAAAAGCGTAGCCAATATCGACATTTTTCAAGGCGTCGCGCTTAATTAATCCACAAATACCGATCGCATTGTCATCGTCTTTCCTGATGACGAGGTAAAGGCTAAAGCCATTCTTTTCTTGGCTGGCAACCGGGCCAGTCGATATGGAAATTTTTGCTGCTTCAACTGTTCGTATATTTTTGTCATTGATATTCTTGATGTAAGAGGGATCGTTCAGTAACCGGAGATAAAATTCGGCATCATCGGCATTTATCGTACGTAATTTCAATCTCTGAGTCATTGCAATCAGCATTGCGTTTTCCCTCTTGGCGAAGTCATTTTTCGTAAAACCTATTCTACATTTTGCGTTTAAGCGAGCAACAGAAAAGTAAAAATTCGTTAATTTATTTTCTTTTTGGAAATATCAAATGCGTTTTTTTCGTACATCTAAATATTTAAAGCGTAAGATAAATTGAAATAATATTTCGCTTTCTTTGCTTCAACAGGCTGGTATACGTGTTCGGAAAAATTCGTAATCTAACGCACTTTGATGGGGGGAGAAATGAAATCGCTGAAGGTCAGACTCATTTTTGTAATTGGATTACTCATTACACTTTGCACCGTTTTTCTGACGGTTGGAAGCTACATGAGAATGAAATCCCAGATAGAAACCGATCTCAACAATGAGATTCGTGGCGTGGCATCTGGCTATAACGCTGTACTTAGCAACTGGATACAAACCAATCTGGCGATGATGGACAGCTTAGCGCAAGGGCTGGGCAACGGTGCTGATTTACAAACCAGTTTGACCATGATGCGCGGGGGAGGCAATTTTTTAAGTGTCTATCAGGGGCAACCAGACAAGCAATTCACGAATATCCCGGCAGATCCGCCCCCATCCGGATATGACCCTACTGTCCGGCCTTGGTACAAAGGCGCAATGGAGGCGAAAAAACCCATTGTCACGTCTCCGTACATGGGCGTCGCGCCACCAGGACTCATGATTACCTTTGCTGCGCCTGTGAAAGGAGGGGAGGGCGGCGTCGTTGGTGCAGACGTTTTCTTGACGAAAATCGTTGAGCAAATTCTGAACATCAAGCTCGCTGGCGGCGGATACGCATTTTTATTAGACAAAAATGGCCAAGTGTTGGCCCATGCTGACCAATCAAAAGTCATGAAGCCAGCAAAGGATATTTCTCCCGATCTTGCGTTTGAAAATCTGGCAAATTTATCGAGCTTAAAAGATCCGATTCAAACGCAAATTGGCGGGAAAACGCACTTTTTGTTTTTACAAAAAATTACTGGCTCAGACATGTATTTGGCGCTTGTCATTGATAAAAAGAAAGCGCTTGAAGCCTTGGATCAGTTGCTGGCAATTTCCGGTGTTGTTTTGCTGGTTTTATTAGGCATTATTTTGCCGGTTTCTACCTGGTTAGTCGGTCATATGCTTTCAGGCTTGCAAAGAGTCAGGAATGCGATGTCTGAAATTGCTGAGGGTGGTGGCGACCTGACACGCAAGATCGAAGTTGAAGGCGAAGATGAAGTTGCACAAACGGCTCAGGCATTTAATCGTTTCCTTGAACAATTGCGCGTGATGGTTGTTGATGTGCGCAAAGCAACTGATTCTATTACAGTTGGAGCAACAGAAATTGCGACCGGTAATATGGATCTCTCAGGGAGAACGGAACAGCAGGCTTCATCGCTAGAGGAAACCGCTGCGAGTATGGAAGAACTGACAGAAGCCGTCAGAAATAACGCCGACAATGCACGGGAAGCTAACAAGATGGCAGTTAACGCTTCTGAAGTGGCAACACAGGGTGGGGAAGTTGTTGGAAAAGTGGTGACGACGATGCAAGGTATTTCGGACAGCTCCCGCAAAATTGTCGATATCATCAGCGTGATCGAAGGAATTGCTTTTCAGACCAATATACTTGCTTTAAATGCTGCCGTTGAAGCTGCAAGGGCAGGAGAGCAGGGGCGTGGATTTGCCGTGGTTGCCAGCGAAGTGCGGACGTTGGCGCAACGCAGTGCGGCGGCGGCGCAGGAAATCAAAAGCCTGATCGAAGATTCTGTCAGCAAAGTGAATGAAGGTTCCGAGCTGGTCGATAAAGCTGGTGCCGCGATGAATAGAATCGTTTCTGCAGTGGATCAGGTCGCTGCCATCATCAACGAAATAACGACAGCTTCTGTTGAGCAAAGTGACGGGATTCAACAAGTCAATGTCGCATTGGCGCATATGGATGAGGCTACGCAGCAAAACGCAGCTTTGGTTGAGCAGGCGGCGGCGGCAGCAGGTTCATTGGAAGAGCAAGCGAACGTGCTGAAAACGGCGATGTCGGCATTCCGCATGGAACACGGAAATCCGGCACCACGCATAGCACCTGCGTCATCGACTTGGGCCAAGAACAAAGCGTCGGCACCAAGTCTTGGATACGACGATTAGAGAGTTTGATCCAGGGTAGCAATCACTGGTGCATGATCTGATGGTTGCTCCCATTTACGTGGAGTGCGGTCGATAACACACGACGTGCACTGTTTGGTCAGCGATGGGGAGAGCAGGATGTGGTCTATCCTGACTCCTTTATTTAATCTGAAACCCAGTGCACGATAATCCCACCAACTGAAAGACTTTTCTGCTTGTTCGAAAAGTCGAAAACTGTCAGTCAACCCAAGGCCGATGAGCGACTGTAGCGCTTCGCGCTCTTGCGGCGACACCAGGTTCATACCTTCCCAGGCAACTGGATCGTGAACATCTTTGTCCTCGGGTGCAATATTGTAGTCACCCAATAACGCTAATTGGGAATATTGCTGCATTTCTTTCTGTACCCATTCTTTCAGCGACGCCAGCCATTGCAATTTGTATTGGAACTTATCCGAATCCAGCGCTTGTCCATTCGGAACATAGGCACAAATAATACGGATACCTTCAATGGTGGCAGCGATAATGCGTTGCTGCTCGTCTTCAAATTGGGGGTTATTTTTTTGAATTTCTGATAAAGGAAACTTTGAAAGTATCGCGACACCGTTGTATGTTTTTTGACCGGTGAAGGCGACGTGATATCCCGCAGCTTCAATTTCTGCTTGCGGAAATTTATCGTCGGTTAATTTCGTCTCTTGAATGCAAAGGACGTCGACGGGAGTGCTCTCTAGCCAGCGCAATACTTGCGGCAGTCTGACCTTTAAAGAGTTAACGTTCCAGGTAGCTATTTTCATCATACGCATCCATAAAAAAACCGCGCCCGGCGAAATGCTGGGAGCGCGGTCAGAAATACATTTAAATCAGATGATCTGAATAAATTATCCAGCGCGGTTGATCAGGAAAGTCGTCAGCAAAGGCACTGGGCGACCTGTAGAGCCTTTGGCTGCGCCAGATTTCCAGGCCGTTCCGGCGATGTCCAGATGCGCCCATGTATATTTCTTTGTAAAGCGTTCAAG